>JAFGTH010000075.1 GCA_016934225.1 Lentisphaerota bacterium
ATATCCGGCAACGGGATCAACAGGCGACGGGTACAGATTTGCCGAGTCGGTTGGACATGTCGTGATACCGGTAAGGCCGGCGCTCATTCCGCTCATAACGGAGGAAACCACCACGGCCCTTTCCGGCCTTGGATTAAGAAATGTAAATGTTCGGATGATCCTGAATGGTAAAAAGAAAAGAGAAGCGTTTGGTGAAGTCGCTTTTATGAATTACGGGATCGGTGGCCCGGTGATTTTGACGATAAGTGGCGATGTAGTTGATGCCCTCAGGGCTGATGTCAAGGTTGACCTGTCAATAGACCTCAAACCGGCATTGTCCGAAGCGCAACTCGACGCCAGGTTATTGCGGGATTTCACGAAAAGAGGAGGGGAAAACATTGAAAGTGTTTTGCGCGGCCTGCTTCCGCGCGAATTAGTCCGGTATTATATGAAACATTCCGGACTCGGGTTTGGAATCAAGGCGGGCAGTATCAAGGTCAATGAAAGGAAACGATTTTTGGAATGGCTGAAAGATTTCCGGTTGCATATAGTCGGACACAGGCCCATTGCCGAAGCAATTATAACGGCGGGCGGAGTTGACACTGATGAAATTGTTCCCAACACAATGGAATCAAGGTTGGTACACGGACTTTATTTCGCGGGCGAAGTTTTGAATATACACGCCGATACAGGCGGCTACAATTTGCAGGCCGCGTTCTCAACCGGATGGTTGGCTGGTGTATCTGCGGCAGGCGGTAACGAGGAGTAAATAAATTTGTTCTTACCTGCGACACTTGCCGAAGTAAAACGACTGGGATGGAACGAACTCGATATCATTCTTGTCACAGGAGACGCATACATTGATTCGCCGTTCATAGGCGTGGCAATTATAGGCAAGATTCTTGCTCACTCCGGTTATCGTGTAGGCGTGATTGCCCAACCAGACCTGTCTTCGGGAAAAGACATTCGTCGCTTTGGAGAACCGAAATTGTTTTGGGGAATTACAGCGGGTAGTTGTGACTCAATGGTCACCAATCATACCGCGTTGGGCAAGAGGAGGCGGAGCGACGATTATACACCCGGAGGAGCCAACAACAGACGTCCGGATAGAGCCTCTATTGTCTACGCGAATTTAATTAGAAGCTGTTTCAAGAACACGAGTCCTATAGTACTCGGCGGCATGGAAGCGAGCATGCGAAGGATAGCGCACTATGATTTCTGGTCGGACAAAATCAGAAAATCAATATTGTTTGACGCTAAGGCCGAATATCTTTTGTACGGAATGGCCGAACGTTCTGTGGCTGAATTGGCGGCATGTCTCCAAACCGGGCGGGATCCGACCGGCATACGCGGATTATGCTACATATCAAACGTGAAGCCGCATGACGCTGAAGAGTTACCTTCCTACAATGAAGTGCAGAATGACAAAGACGCTTTCTCTAAAATGTTCAAAACATTCTACCGCAACAACGACCCTGTAACGGCTGTGAAACTCGCACAGCGACAGGACACACGATACCTCGTTCAAAACCCTCCTGTGCGGTATCTGTCCCGATCGGAGCTGGATGCGGTATATGAGTTGGACTACGAGCGCAATGTGCATCCTTCTGATCGCAAGCGTGGCGAAGTGCGCGCGTTGAACACGATACGCTTTTCTATCACAACGCATCGCGGGTGTTACGGCGAATGCAATTTCTGTTCGATAGCGGTTCATCAGGGCAGGGCGGTACGTTGGCGCAGCAAACGTTCAATACTGGCCGAAGCCAGGATTATTGCTGCTCATCCTGATTTCAAAGGCACGATCTGGGATGTCGGAGGGCCGACCGCCAACATGTACGGTATAGAATGCAATCGCAAGGCCAAATCGGGAGCATGCCCGGATAAGCGATGTCTTTTTCCAAAAGTATGTTCGGAGCTCGACGTGGATCATGGAGAACAAGTTTTGTTGCTCAAGGCGTTGCGCGAAATCAAGGGCGTTAAGAAAATTGTTGTGTCGTCAGGCATCAGGTATGACATGGTGCTGGCCGACAAGAAGAATGGAATGTCGTATCTGCGCGAAGCGGTTCGTCATCATGTGTCGGGTCAGATGAAAGTTGCGCCAGAGCATTCGGAACCGGACGTTCTTGAGAAGATGGGAAAGCCGGCTCGCGAAGCAATAATTGAGTTCAAGAAACGTTTTGACAAATGCACAAAAGAAGCCGGAAAAGACCAGTATTTGACATATTATCTGATCGCCGCGCACCCGGGTTGTACGCATAAGGACATGCTTAGATTGAGGTCTTTTGCGTTGAAAGAATTGAGATTGCTTCCCGAACAAGTGCAGATTTTTACACCGACACCTTCTACATATTCGTCGCTCATGTACTGGACCGAGCGTGATCCATTTACCGGCAAACCATGTTTTGTCGAAAAGGACGTGCGGAGAAAAGAATTGCAGAAACGAGCGCTCTCCGGATCCTTTGCAACGCGTTAGACAGATTGCGCCGGATCGTATTGGCGCATGATCGGAGTGAATGGTTAAGCTTGGCATGTTCGCGAGCGGTTTGCTTTTTTCAAGACTTGCTAACGTTGTGCTGTCAGAGTATTTTAGCGGAGATGCGCATGTTGTTATGGTCTCGAATTTATGATGTCTTGCACAGATCGGCTTCTGAAGAAGAAGATCCGATGCGATCTGAACTGCTTAGTTTGCAGCAGTTGGATTTATACGCTAGAGACTTGGCCGGACAGCACCAGACCGCCATATATCAAGGACCGGACAAGTTGTTGCCTCGGCTTGCCGAGAATGAACGGATGTTGCGCCAATCGCACAATGTGGTAACGAATGCCTTGGTAAAAGGAAGGCAAATTGGCCCGGCGGCAGAATGGTTGCTTGATAATTTCTGCCTCGTCGAACAACAAATTCACGAGGCGCGTTTGCATTTACCGCGCACCTATAGCCGCAAGCTGCCTCGATTGACTGCAGGCTTGATGACTGACTTTCCACGTGTATATCACATGGCTGTCGAACTTATCGCCCATCTGGACGGAAAGTTAGACGCTGAAACCGTGACGCGTTTTGTTTCCAGCTATCAGGCAGTCAAGCCTCTTCGTTTGAGCGAGTTGTGGGCGTTTCCAATTGCGCTTCGTCTTGGACTAATCGAAAACCTGCGCCGCGTGGCCGTGCGTGTCGCTCAGCGTTGCCGCGAGAACGAGTCCGGGATTGCCTGGGCTGAGCGCATGATAGAGACCGCAACGGAGAGGCCCAAGCAGTTAATTCGCCTGCTGGCGGAATTTGCCGATGAAGAACCGAACCTAACCGCGCCGTTTCTTGAAGAGTTTAGCGGACGGCTTCGTGGCCAGGGTGCTGCTGTTGCTTTTGTTTTAAATTGGGTTGAACAGGCGCTGTTGGATGAAGGAACGACGGAAATGCAGCGACTTCATGCCGACAGTCATGCGCAGGCAGCAGAACAGGTTTCGATTGCCAACAGCATCGGCAGTCTGCGGTTTTTGAGCGCGATGGACTGGAAAGAGTTTGTTGAAACACTGAGCGTCGTAGAACAAACGCTGCGCAGGGATCCTTCCGGCGCCTATGCGATACAGGACTTTGTCACGCGGGATCGTTACCGGCACGTTGTGGAGAATTTGGCCGAGCATAGCGGGAAAGAGGAAGTGGAGGTTGCGCGCACCGTGATCGGTATGGCCGAAGAAGCCGTCTCGCGCAAAGGCACGCGGGATCGCGAGGCACATATAGGATATTATCTGATTGCCGATGGATTATCGGCATTACAACTCGCGTTGGGTTGTCGCGGCTCTTTACGCTATATTGCTCTTCGTTTATTCAAGAGTTATGCGCTCTGGATATATTTCGGCTTTATACTGATCGTTACCGCCGCAGTCACAGCCGTGGCGATACCGTGGTTTGTCGGTTTCGGGCTGGCTAGTATCCGTTTTTGGTTCTTTAGCATTATTGCGACGCTTTCCGCATCAGCTTTGTCGGTTTCGCTGGTTAATCTCTTGATAACACTGACCGTTCCGCCCCATTCATTGCCGCGCCTCGATTTTTCTGAAGGCATTCCGTCGGATCATCGCACTATGGTCGTTGTCCCTTGCATACTGTCGGACTCGGAAGAACTTGTAGCCTTGCTTGAAGCAATCGAGATTCGATATCTAGGCAACCGCGATCCCAACTTGTTTTTTGCGTTACTGACCGATTTTCCTGATGCAAACACAGCGACAATGCCGGGTGATGAAGATCTGTTGCGTCGTGCGCGTGATGGCATTAACGCGCTGAACGCACGCTATCGGAAGAACTCTGAACGCGATGTCTTTTATTGGTTTCACCGCCCGCGTGTTTGGAATCCGTACGAGCGGCTATGGATGGGATATGAACGCAAACGCGGGAAAATCGAGCAATTCAACGCGCTATTGCGCGGAGCAGCGCGAGATACCTTCAGTGTTATTGTCGGCGATCCGGAAGTGTTTCGAACCGTCAAATATGTTGTCACACTCGATTCCGATACGGATCTGCCTCGCGGCGCTGCGCATCGCATGATTGGCGCCATGGCGCATCCGTTGAATCGGCC
>JAFGTH010000076.1 GCA_016934225.1 Lentisphaerota bacterium
AGTGCTAAACTACATTTACGTATATTGTCGTACAAGAAGACATCACCGAGCAGCAATTGGAATGGCGAATATGTTCGAACTGAAAAATAGCGCATAATTTGTTTCGAGTAAAAAGGATCGAATATGTCACAAATACTTCTTCTTAATAGCGAACAAGGTACCGTGGCAATACTGACTAAGTTGCTTAAGACTGAGGGTTTTAGCGTGAAGTCCGTAAATGATCCGGTAAAGGCACGCGAGCTGCTGACATCAGAGCAGTTTAACATGGTAATTACTAGCGCTGGCGGCACGTGGGATAGCGATCTGGAAATATTGAAACTAGCCAGAACCAAATTGCCGGCTATGCCGGCAGTGGTTATCATGGAAAACACAAATGAGACGCTGGCATCCCAAATATCCGAACTTGGAGTTTTCGAGACCATAACCAAGCCGCTGAAAGTTGATTTTCTTCTTGCCACAGTTCAGAAAGCAATAGATTACAACGACGCCGCTATTTTGGACGGTGTTAATCTCAACCTTAAATTGGAAACCGTCTATCAGCTCGCAAATATAGTTGCCGAGAGTCCGGTTATGCGAAGTGTGTGTGACATGGCCAGTCGAATTGCGGCAACCGATGTGATTGTTCTTATAGTTGGCGATTCAGGTGTCGGCAAAGCGGCAATGGCGCGGGCGATACACGATAACAGCAGACGGAAGGACGGTAAGTTTGTCAGTGTGGATTGTAGCGATCCTGGAATTGAGTCGTCCTTGTTTGGTGATAACAGCCGACAGGGCGCATTTCTTGAAGCATCAGGCGGGACGTTGCTTCTTGAAAAAATCAGCCAGCTTCCTCGTCAAATTCAAAAGAAACTTCTTCTTGCGCTGCAAGAGAAAAAAATTCAAGGGTCGGACAAGAAGCCTGTTCCTGTCAATGTGAGGCTTATTGTGTCCACCAGAGACGATTTGGACAAGTTGATAAAAGGAGGTATGTTCAGCAGTGAGTTGTACAAGATTCTGAAACTCATTCAGATAAAGATACCGCCTTTGGCAGTCAGGCCCGATGACATCATGCCGACGTTTCGCAAGGTTCTTCAGCGCAAGGTCAAAAGCGGTGCATTACCGGCGCTGGACCAGGAAGTTGCAGAAATTGTCCGGAGATATTCATGGCCGCGCAATATTGACGAGATGGAAGAAGTGGTTGAGCATGTCCTTAAGTTTGTCAAGGACAACAAGATTACCAAGGCTTGTTTGCCGAAAGAAATACTGGAAAACTAACCGAGAATCATATTCTCGGTTGCCGCAACGGTGGAAGGAAAAGACTCACGGACTTGATCCACAATACGATCTAACTCATCGTCGGTTCTTTTCGGTTCGTGATGTGTCATAACCAGTTGCTGTATATCCGCTGCGCGAGCAATGTCCGTTGCAACTTCCCATGTGCTGTGACCCCATCCACGTTTTTTTTCGATTTCGGCCGGGGTGTACTGCGTGTCAAAAATCAAATGATTTGCGTTTCTGCAGAACTCAACAAAGCCTTTGGAAATTGAATCACGGGTGTATTCTACATCGGTCGCTATGACCACGGTACAATTCAGCATCTTAATTTTGTATGCCAGACATTGCTGTGGGTGTGGCACTCTGAACCAAGACACGCGAATGCCATAACATTCCATCGTGTCCTCCCGAACCGGCAAATCATTCAAATGCATACCGGCGGCCGTGTCGGAGAGTCCTATCGGCCAATAAGGTTTTCCGGTGAAAGTGCGAATAGCATTTTTCCAGTCATGATCACGCCGGGGATCTGCCATAATTATGATGTCGGATGAATGGTCGTATAGCGGTTCAAACGCTGGCAGACCGACAACATGATCCATATGAAAATGCGTGAACAGCATTGTGATGGGAAGAATCTTATCGTTGCGCGCAATATCAGCAGCGACGTGTGTTATTCCTGTTCCGGCGTCAACTATGATCAAACCGTCTTCCGTTGAAATGCTGAAACAGGTTGTGTTTCCGCCATATCTCAGGTATTCACTTCCGCAGGCAGGCATCGTTCCGCGCGTTCCTCTGATGATGAACTTTGACATAGTAGTGCTACACTGAATTATTTATAAGATCCTGACATGACCATAGTTCGCGTCAGATTTGCTGTCAACGAAATACGCCAAATGTAATGGCGAAAAGACTATAACGTGAATTTCCTTGATGTGCCAATCGGCGGTCAGTAATTTGTATGTTAGATACAATAATACTCTAAATCATGAAAATACTGAGAAGAATAGGCATATGGACTATCAGGCGTTTTACACATCTACGTTTGGTTTGTAGTGTCATCGCTGCGGTATTTTTTTTGGCTGTGCAGAAACGGTACTGGCCTCGTACGGTGCGCGCAGTTTTTATGAAGCAAATCGTTTTCACCGGATTTGATGCGCTCAGCCTCATATTACTTGTTGGTGTTCTTGCCGGTATTTCTGTTGTGACACAAGCCCAGTTATGGTTGGGCAAATTTGGCCAGATAGAGATGCTTGGTCCGCTTCTTGTGGCGGTTATTGTCAGAGAGGCGGGCCCATTGCTTGTCAATTTCGCTGTTATAGGACGCAGCGGCACTGCTATTGCCGCAGAACTGGCGTCCATGCGCGTTCGTGGCGAGATTGACTTGTTAGATGCACAAGGCGTGGATCCCATGGTATACTTAGTAATGCCTCGAGTTTTAAGTATAGCCATATCGGTTCTATCATTGACTGTGGTATTTGTGGTGGCATCATTCGGCAGTGGCTACCTCTTCGGATTACCTATCGGGGTGTCGGCTGGTGATCCATCGGTCTTTGTGCGAACGGTTTTGCAGGCAGTGACAACCAAAGATATTGCAAATCTTTTGGCGAAAACAATAATTCCCGGGCTGGTTTCGGGCGCAATATGTTGTGTGGAAGGACTCTCCGCACATGGTTCCGCAACAGAAATACCACAAGCCACGGCTCGTGCAGTGGTAAGATCAATTGCATCAGTGCTGTTCGTATCCGCGCTGATATCGGTGCTGACGTATGCTTGAATCTGACATATCAATTTTAGAAATTCAGACAAAAAGCAAAGACGATGGTTCGCGCCATGAAAGTGATTTGCAAAATATGTCCTTAACAGTAGCCGAGCATGATATTGTACTGATACAGTCTGATCTGCGAAACAAAGCGACATGGCTCTTGGACATGGCGCAAGGTCTGACACATTCGGATCACGGCTCGGTAAGTTTCATGGGAGTGAAATGGGGAACTTTGACGTCGTATGACGATTGTCGTTTGCGCTCACGAATAGGGCGCGTATACGACCAACAAATTTGGATCAGTAATCTCGATGTTTATGAAAACATAGCGTTGTCGGAATTGCATCATACAAATAGATGCGAAACTGAAATACGTGAAGAAATTGTGCGATTGGCGGAGCGCATGAGTTTGAGAGAGTTATTGACGAAACGACCGGCAGATTTGCATGAGAACGATTTGCAGCTCGCACAATGGGTGCGCGCGTTTATTGGATCTCATAAGCTTATTCTTATGAGCCGGCCTGAGGCAGGTGTGTCGTCCGAAGATATTCAGACGCTCATTGATATTGTTTTCAGCGCCGTATCTGAGGGCAGTGGAGTTATATGGACAACAACATCGGACGAACGCATTTGGCGCCATCCGCGGCTTAACGCCGTCAGACGATTTCGGATACTGAACGAACAGCTAATTTCAGTTATGGAGGGTACTGGTGAAGACCTTTAAATTTCGGTATGTGAACGAAATTGCAGGAGCATTTGTTCTAACGGCGGTGATTCTGCTTGTGGGCGGCATTTTGTTCGCCGGGCAAAGCCAGGGCTGGTTTGAGGGAAAATTCAAGGTCAAGGCGAGGTTTCGAACCAACGAAGGATCGTTCGGCTTGCAGGAGGGAAACGAAGTCTGGATTATGAACACTATCGCAGGGCGTGTTGGAAAGATCATGCCGACGGAAAACGGCATGATGGAAACGACATTCATTATGCAGAACAGGTTTAAAACGTATGTGCGCACGGATTCCATTGCCAACGTAAAGAAGAAATTCGGAGTTGCCGGCGACGCATTTGTTGAAATATCACGCGGCATTGGTATGCCGGTTGAAGATGGCGATATTATCCGTTGTGTCAAGGACGAAGAAATTATTGAAACTGCACAGAAAATGCTTAATGAATTGCAGAGTATAGCAATACCAATGCTGCGAGAAATAGAAAATCTTCTAAAACATGCGAACCATATCGCATCAAGTTTGGAAGAAGAGCGCGGCATTGCCGGGTCTATACTTAACGACGGCGTGTTAGCGGGAGATGTTAAGTTTGCCATTGAGAATTTAAACAATACTCTTTTGGAATCGGAAACAACGTTCCGCGAGACGCAACGTCTTGTCAAAGCAGCTCAGAAGAATTGGTTGTTTCGGAAGCATATGGATAAAGAAGAACCTGAAAGAATGTCGTTGCGCATGACAGGCGGCGACGATTGCGCGACTGTGAAGAAACAGTCGCAAACCAGACTCGGAAATGCCAGAATCGAGAACAACGCGCGCTTGATAGCTGATGCTGCTTACAATTTGGCAGCGTGTTTGATTTCCGACGGAGAATACGAACAGGCATACCCGTATCTGATAGAGGCCAGGAAAGAGATGGAAGCATCTGGCATATGCATAGCGCGCACATATTTGCTTGAGTCGGAAATGAGACGATTTCAGGGCATGAAGAAGGAAGCGTATGCGACGGCAGAAAAGGCCTTGGAAATGCTGAGCCGATCGAAAGACGCTGATCTTAAAGCCGAAGCACACTTAACGTTGTCCAACATTTACTGTGACGATAACCAACTCGACAAAGCGAAGACTCATTATTCGCAATCCGGAAAACAACTGAACAAAACCGAGTCATGGTCGTTGAAGGCGCACGGTGCACGTGTGATGGCACGAATATTTTCCATGGAAGATGATTATGCGAAGGCAGCGAGACAATACGATCTTGAGGCGGAATATTTGCGTTGCGCAAAACAGTTTGGCGGTATGAATGATGCACTGGTTGATGCGGCCGATTGTTATATTCAAAACAATGAACTTGGCGCAGCCGCAGAACGGTATTTCAAAGCAGGCAGAAGTCTCTTCGCATCGGGATTAAATGACAAAGCCATGTCTGTCATGGGGAAAGCATTGTCAGCGGCGCGCCGTTCCAACAATGAGGATCTGCTTGCACAGATAGCTTTAATTTCTGCCGACGCAGTCGTTGGTACCGGAACAAACGGCAACAATTGTAATTGAGTTGCGCTTGAAGATGATGCGATCGGTTGTCAGCACAAAAAATCAGATTTCCTGTACAGCTATTCAAAATGCGCTATGCTGCCTGATTCAGGTTAAGGATTAAGAAAATATAGTCCGTATTTAACCCTCTTATTTAGCTGCGCTATTATAACATTTATAAAGGAATTATCGGTCTTTCATTTTATCCCGCATGTTTCAGTGCGCCGTAAACCCCTGTTTTTCGTTGAAATTGTCGGAATTAGCGATATTTTGCTTTTTTAACTTGAGTTTTAATATCTGAATATAGCATACTAAATCCCTATTTTTGTGTCGAAGTATCGGGAGAAAGGGGCAGGGACAGAGAATATGGCGAAATCCAAGTCGCGAACATCGGCCAAACACAAACCCAAAAAAACTGTCAAGACCCGGAATAAATCGGTGCGTAAATCTGGGGGAAAGAAGGTTCTCAATCGGAAACGTGTTGGAAGACCTAAAAAAAACACAGTTAAAAAAACACGGGTATTGCGCACGACAAAGCATAAGGCTAAAAGAGCCGGTAAATCTCCTGACACTGGGAATAAAACTTCGTCTGGCACATCAAAATCTGCGAGTCGCCGAAAAACGGGCCGTGCCGTTTTGAGTTCGGCTGACTCGAAAGAGAAACTCGAGAAATTGACGAAAATTGCCGATCAGGAATTTCCCGATCGAATTGCGCGAGAAGAGCGTAATGAGAAAGTACGGGAATTGCTTAAACTCGCTGAGGTTCAAGGATATCTGACTTTCGACGATATCAACGAAGCGATGCCTGACGGTGTTGTGAAAGCCGATGAAGTGGAATCATACCTGGTGCTCCTGCGGGGCATGGATATCGAGGTCGTGGAGTCATCATCGGTAGACAAATACAAGAAGAAAAAAGACAAAACAGCCCGCATTTCCAGACCGGCCAAGCTTGATTTCTTTGATGACCCAATACGAATGTATTTGCACCAGATGGGCCAAGTGCCTTTGTTGACACGGGAACAGGAAGTTGAGATTTGTAAAAGAATAGAGGCTGCTGAAATTGGTGTGCGCCAGATTTTTAATCGCTTGGGGATCGCCACGGATATGTACCTGGATTTACTCGCCAAACTTGAGGCGGGCGACGAGCGATTCGACCGAATTGTTATAGACAAGTTCGTGGACAGCCGGGACAAATACATGGATGTTCTTCCGAAAAAGAAGCGAGATATTTCCCGAATACGCAAACGCCTTGCGAAGCAATTTGTTGAGTTATTGAAAGCCAGACAACCTCAGGCAGTATATGCTCGCAGGCTGAAAGCTGTCAAAAAAAGCAAAGATTGTCTCGCCGAGGCGTTTGAACAACTGCATTTTAAGCAGAAGATTGTAGAGCACATGGTGTCGGATGCGGAGGAGTGTTTCCGTATATTCAAACAGAATATCCTCGAAATAGCCCGGCTTCAGAAAGGCAGAAGCAACAAAAAACGTATTGCCATGCTCAAAATGCTCAAGAAGACCGTGCATGATAGTGCGATTAGTTTCTGTATTTGCGAAACCGATGCAGTTGGTTTATTTGATGATCTAAAGGCGCATATGCGAAACGGCCAGAAGGCCAGGACCGAGATGGTTGAGGCAAATTTGCGTTTGGTCATCAGCATAGTCAAGAAATATATGAACCGCGGCTTGTCGTTCCTGGATTTGATTCAGGAAGGCAACACCGGATTAATGAAAGCTGTTGAGAAGTTTGAATATCAACGCGGGTACAAGTTCAGCACTTATGCCACCTGGTGGATTCGTCAGGCAGCGACCAGGGCCATTGCGGATCAGGCACGTACTATCCGTATTCCCGTGCATATGATTGAGACGATAAACAAACTGCTTCGCGTTCAAAAAAAACTTGTCCAGGAATTTGGGAGAGAACCGACTCCTGAGGAAGCGGCGGAAGAAATGGACATGCCTGTCGAACGAGTGCGGGCAGTTTATAAGATGGCACAACAACCCATTTCTCTTCAAAGCCCCGTCGGAGAAGGTGATGATGCTCATTTTGGGGATTTCATTGAGGACAAATCTGCCGAAAATCCTTCTGAAATGACGGCATACAGCATGCTCAAAGATCGGCTCAAGGATGTTCTTCATACATTGACTGAACGGGAACGTGCCGTATTGGACTATCGTTTTGGTCTTACGGATGGCTATTCACGGACGCTTGAAGAAGTCGGCAAGCAGTTTTGTGTTACACGAGAACGAATCCGGCAGATTGAGGCAAAGGCGCTTCGCAAGCTCAGACACCCAACACGAATGAGAAAGCTCGAGGGTTTTCTGGAGATAAAATAATCGAGCGAAACCTGTTCAAGTAAATTCACCTCACCACACGAAAGGAACCCTATCATGTACATCGGATATTTGGTTTCAACAGAGTCAATGGCTTTAGTATCCACATTTGCATTGGCATGGTTTATTATCGGAATATTTGTCGGGCGACAATTATCTGCTGCGCCCGCGCAAAAATCCTCGACCATACAGCCTCGTTCAAAACGCTCGCGATCAAACGAAAATGGCGTTGAGGTATACGTGGGCAACTTATCCTATGACGTTGGTGACAAAGAACTGGAGAAGATGTTTCAGTGTTACGGTCAGATTCTTTCCGCTCGAATTATTCGCAACAAGTTCAACGGCAAATCCAAAGGGTTTGGATTTGTCGAAATGGTCAACAGGAATGAAGCGCAGACGGCTTTGAAGGCGATGAACGGAAAAGAGATGCGAGGGCGCAAACTGGTGGTAAATGAAGCCCGATCAAAGGCGCGCGATTAATTATTGTCTTACAGAATTAAAGCATTTGCAACGGCATCTGCGGCGTCTTTGCCATCCAGTAATTTTATCACCGCCAACGCAAATTCGAACGATGTGCCGGGGCCTTGGCTTGTCACGATATTTCCATCAACAACTACTCTCTCATCGCTGACGTGCGAACAGGTCAACTGACTTCGAACAGCGGGATGGCATGTAGCCGATCGTTCATTCAGAATGCCTGCTTCTTGTAATACCAACGGTCCGGCACATACAGCCGCAATTGGTTTCCCGGCGCTATGGAATCTACGCACTGCGTTCACAACGGATGCATTTTCGGACAGGATTTTTGTGCCGTTACTGCCGCCAGGCAATACTAGTGCGTCAAACGAATCTACGGCAACATTTTTCCAATCCGCATCTGCCAGAAGAACTACACCGCGTGAACACTTGACTGTTCGATTTGGCGAACCGACGGACGCAAGAACGACTTCCCATCCGGCTCTACGAAGAGTATCAACGATTATGACCGTCTCCATTTCCTCAGAACCGGCGGCCAGCGGAACCAGTACCTTTGCCATTTTCACCTCCATATTGTTCGAAAACGATCAAAAAGCTTCTCATATTATGATGAAGCAATTTAACATGTTTAGATGTAATATCTCAATTGTTCATTGTGAATGCAACAGCGTCGAAATGCCGGATCTGCCGTGATGGCCGTTTAATCTTGAACAGATATGAAGTAATTCTTAATTTCTGCACATGAACTACCTCAGTACACGCGGCGGTATGAGCGGCATCGCGTTCCGCGATGCCGTGCTCACGGGCATGGCGAGAGACGGCGGATTGTTGTTACCTGAGACAATACCTGATGTTTCGCGGAAACTCATGTCATGGAAGAATCTGCCATATGAAGAACTTGCGTTCGAAATTATGCGTCTATATGCCGATATTCCGGAAGACGATTTACGACGATTGATTCACAAAAGCTATTCTGTTTTTCGAGATCCCGAAGTGACTCCTGTTCGAAAAGTAGGCGATGTTCACATTCTCGAATTGTTTCACGGCCCGACACTTGCGTTCAAAGATGTCGCGCTGCAATTTCTCGGAAATCTTTTCGATTATTCCCTTGCTGAGCGCAAGGAGGAAATGAACATTCTTGCTGCAACCAGTGGTGATACTGGCAGCGCGGCTATTCATGGAGTTCGCGGGCTCAAGCGTGTCCGCATTTTCGTCATGCATCCCTATGGCAAAGTGAGCAAAACTCAGGAACGCCAAATGACCACGGTTTTGGACAAAAACGTGTTCAATATTGCGGTACAAGGGAGTTTTGACGATTGTCAGCAAATAATGAAAACCATTTTTAATGATTTGGCATTCAAGGATCGCTATTCGCTCGGAGCCGTTAATTCCATTAACTGGGCCAGACTGCTTGCCCAAATTGTTTATTATTTTTATGCAGCATTTCGAGTCATGAAAACCACAGGCAAAACACGTATTCGATTTTCAGTGCCAACAGGTAATTTTGGGGACATATTTGCGGGTTACCTGGCTACAAAAATGGGTTTGCCCGTGGCGAAATTGGTTTTAGCTACGAATGAAAACGACATACTGGCGCGATTTTTTAATACTGGCGATTACAGCATTGGCCATGTCCGTCCCACGATCAGTCCATCTATGGACATACAAATTGCCAGCAATTTTGAGCGATATCTTTATTATCGTTTAAACTGCGACCCGAAACGACTATCGGCGCTTATGAAGGATTTTCAATCGTGCGGAAGTCTGAAAGTTGTTCGGCCTTCAGGCGGGTCCGTGGATGAAATATTCGCGGCCGGCGCAGGTAATACGGATGAAACATTGGACACGATTAGAAACTACTATGAAACATACGGCTACCTGCTGGATCCGCATAGCGCTGTTGGCGTAGCTGTGGGAACCCGTTTTATGAATTCCGCCGAACCGACAATATGTCTCGCCACTGCTCACCCTGCAAAATTCAGCGAGGCAATAATACATGCGACAGGTAAAAATGTCGCGACACATCCGTTGATTAATGATCTTGAAGGATTGCCTACACGCTGCGAGATTCTTCCATCGTCGGTGAAGGCAGTTAGCGAATATGTAGAGCGGAAGATCAGTGATGCGCGAGTGCAAGATTGTGAATGAAACGTTATCATCGTCATTTGTGCTTCGTTCTTATGTATGACCGCTTGAACCCGAGCTGGACAGATACGAGACAATATGCAAGAAGTAAGATCAAGCGGAAATAGTCCGATGCAATTTATGAACACACTCAGAAAAGAAATTCTGGATCTGATGAGGAAATCCGATCGTGCATGGTCGCCGGTTGAAATGGCGAAAAGTCTGAAACTCAAAGCGGCTGCTCGCAAGAGGATACAGAAGGAACTCACATATCTCGTTAAAGATGGCGAGATAGTAAAAATACGCGGCAACAGATATTCCTTGGCCAAATTGGTGGATCTGGTCTCCGGACGTTTGGCGATTGCACGATCAGGCAACGGTTTTGTGACTATGGATTCTGATGGCACAAGCGTCTTTGTGCCGAAACATTGTCTCGAAACGGCTTTGCCTGGCGACCAGGTGCTGGTGCGACTCGATGCAGAACGACAGTTTGATGACGCTGCATTAGGGAAGCGTAGGCGCCATGGCGACAAAACAAATGCGCGGGCATCAAGCGGATCCGTTGCCAGACCGACAGGCAAGGTGATTAAAATAGTGGAACGCACGCGTAAGGACATTGTGGGTACGCTCGAAACGACCGGACGCTTTTTGCACGTTGTGCCCATTGATCCGGTTTATACAAGAAATTTTTACGTTCCTACAGCCAATGGGGCAAAGCCAAATGACAGAGTAGTCATGCGATTTGCATCGTGGGAAAACACACACGTAAATCCGGAAGCTGAAATCGTCGCTGTACTTGGTCCCGCCGATAATCCGTCAGTGGATACAATCTCGATAATCAAACATTTCGGACTGGAAACGGATTTTGGCGAACCGGTTCTTCGCGAAGCGGAATCATGTTCGATTTTAGTGGATAGTCCGGGCGACCGAATTGATCTTCGGGACGAATATGTTATTACAATTGATCCTGATGAAGCCCGCGATTTCGACGACGCGCTTTCATTGCGCCGTGATTCCAACGGCAATCAGGTTTTGGGAGTCCATATCGCCGACGTGTCCCATTTTGTTCGCCCCAAGAGTATGCTGGACAGGGAAGCGCTTCGTAGGGGCAACAGCGTATATCTGCCTGACAAAGTGATTCCGATGCTTCCCGAACAATTATCCAACGGTGTTTGCAGTTTGCGTCCCAATGAAGACCGGCTGACTTTTTCAGTGTTTCTGACATTAGACAAAAACGGGCGGATAATCGGCAGGGCATTTGCAAAAACGATCATACGTTCCCGAAAAAGATTAACTTACAAGCAAGCCATGTCCGCAATTACGACCGGCGAGAAGACGGAGCACGGTAGTTTGCTGGCCGCCCTGCACACAATTGCGCAGCAGTTACGGCACAGACGATTTGCCAAGCATGCCCTCCGCCTTGACATGGACGAATGCCGTGTTGTTCTTGATCAGAATGGCTGCATGACCGGCATTGAGATGGTAATTAATGATGAATCGCATCAGCTGGTGGAAGAATGCATGATCGCGGCGAACGAGGCAGTCGCGGCTGAATTGTCGAACAGAGGTGTTCCTGTTCTTTCGCGTTTGCATGAAAGTCCCGCTCCGGAAAAAATAGAAGAATTGACCCATGAACTGGCGGCAATGGGATACGACCCGGGAGATCTGAATACGCAGCGCAACCTGGCTGATTTTCTTGCCTCTGTAAGCGAAGATGCGCTTGCGTATCATATTCAAATGGCGGTTCTCAGAAGCATGAAGCGCGCCGAATATTCGGTTCTTAAGTCAGGTCATTATGGTTTGGCGAAAAAGTATTATGTGCATTTCACTTCGCCCATCAGGCGATATCCGGATCTTGTGGTCCATCGCATCCTGTCAGCCACGCTAACCGGTAAATCGGAGCGGATCTATACAAGCGAAGTGTTACAGAGCGTTGCCGTACACTGTTCTCAGACGGAACAGGTTGCGGATGAAGCGGAAAGATCGCTTGAGGAACTGAAAAAACTGCGGTTTCTTCAGCAGCAATTAAATGACAAAAAGCCTGTGGTGTACAGTGCTGTAGTAACGGCAGTTATGAATTTCGGCATTGCCATTGATGTGCCTCAGATTCAGGCACAGGGTTTTGTGCATGTATCGAATATTTCAAATCGTTTTGTTCGATACAGTAAAAAAGATCGTTCGCTGAGGGCTGAAGGCAAGAGCTACCGACTTGGAACTGCCATAAAAGTGTGTGTGGTGAAGGTTGATATGGACAAGCGCCAGATTGACTTCGCAACTGCCTGATTGCCAGACTTATATAGCACTTTGCATAAATGACTGTTTTTTCTCCCAGTGCCTTGTCTGAAGGGTCATGATGTCCCGTCCTCGCCAGTTGATATAATTTCCGACTTGATACCTGTCGGCCAATATCGGATAGTCACAAGCCTGTTCAGGGGGAACGATATGGAAACGAGAGGATTCTATGGGCACAGGAAGAACATTTAGAAAAGCACCACGGGTAAGACCAAAGAAGAAGCCGGCCGCAAAACGAAGGCGGGTGAAAGTTCAGAAAACTCGTTTAGTCGCGCTAGGTTTGAAAGAGGACGCCGTCAACAAAATGACCTCGCGGGAAGTTAGAGATTTGCTCAAGCGTCCGCGCAAGATCAAAAAATAATTCGGTTCCTGTTCTACATGGCGCCGTGTTGCAGTAATTGCCAATTGATCTCGGAAAGTTGTCGAGCCATCTTCTTCAATTGTTTGTTATTGTTGGTCATTTCGTCTGCGCGATGCAACACAGACTTGCGTATGTATTTTGTAATGGTTTTGCCCTCACGCTTGTCGGTCAAATAGTAGCCGCTGTGTGATGGAGCGCGGACGATTGTTCCCATCAGCAAATCCAGATTCGCAATAATTCCTTTTTTCAAATTTTCTTTCTTGATTGCCAACGCATCAATAGCAGCCATTGTTATCCTCCTTTTTTGTGTAATAAAAGTATTATTACTTATACTAATGACAATGCTGCATTTTGTCAACTGCTTTTTGGTGACTTTTTCGGGTTTTATTACATACTGCCCATTGGAGACCGCCATGAGATATGCCTTTAGCGCGATAGTTCAGATTGATACCGATGATTGGATGATATTCAAGAGTCCCGTTCGTATCATGTGTGCTGACACAGTGAAGGATGTTTTACCTTTAATTAATGAGGCTGAAAATGCCGTTAAAAACGGGCAGTATGCCGTAATAATGCTTGCGTATGAGGCAGCGCCAGCTTTCGATTCGGCGCTTGAAACTCGTCCGGCATGCGGAATTCCACTGATCTGGGTAGGCATCTACGATGGTGCGCAACGAGTGCAATCTCTTCCTGTTGCAACAGGAAGTTTTGAAGCAAGAAAATGGATGTCCACAACATCGCAAGAACGATATCGCGATGCAATACGTCGCATTAAACGATACATCGCCGCAGGCGATACTTATCAGGTCAACTACACTATTCGCATGATTGCTCAGTTTTCGGGGGATCCATATGCCTTTTTCTGTTCTCTTGTGAAAGCTCAACAATCACGGCATTGCGCATTTCTGGACATTGGAAAACACGTTGTTTGTTCGGCATCACCTGAACTTTTTCTTCATTTAAACGGACAAAAAACCATATCGCGTCCGATGAAAGGAACATATGCGCGCGGGCTGACATACTCAGACGATATTGATCGAGAACACACGCTGATGGAATCGGAGAAAAACAGAGCGGAGAATATCATGATCGTGGACATGGTGCGGAACGATTTGGGGCGAGTTGCGCAACCTGGCAGTGTGAAAGTTGCCGAGCGGTTCCGTGTAGAGCGATTTCCGACGATTCTTCAGTTGACATCTACGGTGGAAGCCAGAATATCCGCGTCATTTACGGATATTCTCAAAGCGGTTTTTCCGTGTGCGTCTATCACAGGCGCTCCCAAGGTTAGAACAATGTCAATTATCCGCGAACTTGAGGATACACCGCGCGGGGTTTACACCGGCTCAATTGGATGTCTTTTGCCGGCCGTAGGGCGGCATGGCACAATGGCTCATTTCAACGTTGCAATTCGAACCGTTACCATTGACACCACGCACGATACAGCCGAGTATGGCGTTGGCGGCGGTATTATATGGGATTCTTCCGAAGAAGGTGAATTTGCGGAGTGCCTCACGAAGGCTGCAGTTCTTACGTCGAATGTGCCGGACTTCGATCTGCTGGAGACAATGTTGTGGTCACCTGATTCAGGGTATTTTCTGCTCGCCCTGCACATGACCAGACTTAAGCAGAGCGCTTATTACTTTGGGTATAAATATGATGAAGAAATAGTGGCGAAGACGCTAATATCACCCGTTGCGTCATTCAGAAACAAGCCTCAGCGCATACGTCTTATCATGTCGCGCGATGGCAAGTGTCGCGTAGAGTCAAATCCGATTGAGAACAATGGTCAAACGATAATGAAAGTAGGAATTGCTTTGATGCCGGTAAATTCACGCGATCCGTATCTTTACCACAAAACGACACACCGATATATCTACGAGACCGCTCAAAAATCACGGCAGGATTGCGATGATGTCATTCTTTACAACGAAAAGAAAGAGGTTACAGAAGCAACCAGGGCAAATGTTGTCATAAAGGAGCGCGGCAAGTTCTACACACCTCCAATCTCATGCGGGGTTCTTGGCGGCACTTTCCGCAGATACTTGCTGGACTCATCGGCAATTGAAGAACAGGTTATTTCGCTTGATCGGTTAAAGTCGGCGGATCGGATATACTTGATCAATTCGGTTCGTAAATGGATGACCGCCAAACTGGCACATTCCGCGACAAACGGCACACGCCAGACCATTTCCATTGACAATTTGTAACCAACAATCAAGAATTTCCTCACATGTTTAGACTCCTTAAAGAGATATATCAACGCCGGGAACTGCTTTTGATTCTAATTGCCCGGAATCTGAAGGTGCGCTACAAAAATTCCGCACTTGGCTTTTTCTGGACGCTTCTTGGCCCATTGTTCATGATTTTAATTTACGCGACGTTCGCGAGTATCTTAAAGTGGGACAGCGGCCAGCCGAACTATCTGCAATTTCTGATTGTCGGCCTTGTGGTCTGGCAGTTCCTGCTTATGTGTCTGAACGATTCCCTGCACGCCGTTGTTGGAAACAGTAATCTTGTCAAGCGCACTGTTTTTCCGCGTATAATACTTCCGCTTTCAACTGTTACTGCGAACCTGGTCAATTTTCTGCTCACTTTGTGTGTCCTCACGGCCTATTTGCTGTTGACACGAATTCAGATGCATAATTTGGGTTTTCTTCCCGTAGTGTTACTGACGCAGTTCGCGTTGTGCCTTGGCATGGCGTTAATAATCGCCACGGCTAACGTTTTTCTCAGGGACACCGAACATATCTTGAGCATAGTTACGCTTGCCTGGTTTTTCTTAAGTCCAATATTCTACTCGATGGATCTCCAACTGGGACAGTTAAGTAAAATTTCGGTTTGGTCTATGCACTGGATTGCCTTCATCAATCCCATGAGCGGACTGCTTTGTGCGTACAGGGCTTTATTCATGTCGGACAACAGTGTTGCCGTAAATCACATGTTAATATCATTCGCAGTTTCATGGGTTCTGCTTCTCATAGGGATTGTTGTGTTTCAGAGATTTCAAATGAAATTTGGTGATGAACTGTAAATGAGCGCCAATATAGCCATATCGGTCAAGGGTGTAACAAAGGAGTTCGTGCTTCGCAGTGCCGTCGGCACTCGGACATTGAAATCGGCTGTGCTGGGAATTGTGAAGTCGCGTAGGGGGAAACGATTCAAGGCGCTTGATGATATTTCTTTTGATGTGAATACTGGCGAAACGCTTGGCATTATTGGGGCAAACGGAGCCGGAAAGAGCACGTTATTGTCAATAGTTGCCGGCACAATGGCTGCCACAAGCGGACAAGTTAATACGCATGGCACAATATCGTC
>JAFGTH010000077.1 GCA_016934225.1 Lentisphaerota bacterium
AAGACTGGGAAAACTATGTTTATCAAGTTGTGAAACGTTATAAAAATCGGATCAAGTACTGGGAGGTATGGAACGAGCCTTACGATTTGCCTGCCGAATATTACTTCGACCTTTGCAAGCGAACTTACACAGCGGCTAAAAAAGCCTGGCCGGAAGTGCAAATCGCGGCGCCGTGCGGGCATCGCGCACAATATTGGTGGCTTTACAATCTCAACAAGCTCGGACTGCTCGATTATTGCGATATCTACACTTACCACGGTTACGGCACGGCCGCAACCGGTTCCGACGCCCTGAAACAACTGGCAAGTGCGGATGGGGGAAACCGGCTTCTTTGGGACTCTGAAAGCGGCGCCGGGTGGGGCTGTCAAAGTTTTTATGAGCACCTCCATTTCAAAAAACCCGGAAGCAAATCTCCGTCTGTTGCGGCGGAAAGCGTCGCGCGTATTTTAACCTCGCTCTACGCGGGAAACACGTCGCGCCAGTTTTTCTACTGGAATTATTCGACTTATTATTTCGACGGTGTCGCGGTTTCGCAGGGCACCACTTTCGAATACGACGGCAGTATTCGGCCTGTCGGCGTTGCGCATGCGCTTTGCGGTTACATGCTCGCCGGCCTGAAACCGGCGGGTTCACTCAACCTCGGAAGCGCAAGAACAGCCTATCTGTTCACCGACGGCAGTGTGACTCTTGCAATACTATGGGACAACCACGAGCGGAACAGACAGGCCGAATTGAGTCTTTTCGACCCGAACTGGGCGCCTGCCGAATTGCGTGAGATCCTCAAAAAGGCCGATGACATTGACACAAAACGGTTTTACAAGGAGATGTCTTTTGTTTTGGTCGAACTGCCCGAAAACACCCAGACTCTGGACATCATGACCAACCCGATGAAACTCGAAACAAAGAACGGCAAGTTCGTTGCGCCGCTTACGTCCTCGCCTATTTACATTAAATTCCCGCAAAAAACACCGGATGAAGTCCGTCAAATTTTTGCCGGCTGTGAAGTCAACAACATAGGCTACGACGACGTGACCGTGAAACCGTTTATCAAAGAAGGCGCTGAAAATGGGCGGCCGTCGCTGGCGATCATGCTCAACAACAATACAGGCAAGAGCCTGCCTGTTGAGATTGCGCTCAGCAATGTCAAGGGTGTGCGATTGGCAAAATATTCCGACAAGACGATATTGGAGCCGTTCGGAAGCTGGCGCGCGGCATTCCCTGTTTCCGGCAAAAAAATGCCTATGGACATCAGCGCCGATTATTCGATTTCCTGCGAAGTCCTGAAGGAACCGCTGATCGGCAAGTTCGCAAAGCGTATTTTACCCGCCGCGCGTTTTGGGAAGACGCCGATTATTGACGGCGAGCTTAACGATTGGAAACTGAAGAAAAGGACATGCATCAGTTTCGATACCGGTTATCTGAAGGAAAAAAGTTTTCCGCCTGAAGATATTTCCGCCCAAATATGGGCCGGCTGGGATAAAACTTATTTCTATATTGCCGCCAAGGTCAGAGATG
Source organism: Lentisphaerota bacterium (assembly GCA_016934225.1). Lineage (GTDB taxonomy): Bacteria > Verrucomicrobiota > Kiritimatiellia > UBA8416 > JAFGTH01 > JAFGTH01. The sequence goes on from JAFGTH010000077.1 coordinate 1,516, forward strand.
ACAAGTATTTACCGGCGGCAACCGATCCCGCGTCTTTCTGGTCGCAGGATTGCATTGAGTTCTTTTTTGACCTGGATCTTGAAGGCGACATTATGGATACCGCTTTGTCAGGCGACGATTTTCAGGTAATGACCGTGGCGTCCGCGGAAAAACAGGATGGCAAACCAGCGGCGGGTCCGGCTGCAACTTTTCCGGGCATTAAAATCGCGTCCAAACTGCTCGACGACGGATACATTGTTGAATATGCTTTTCCTCTGGAGCACATGAAACCAATTCAGCCGGCGCCGGGCGCGGTATTCGGTCTGGACTTCGGGATTGACGACGCCGACGAAATTAAAGGCCATGCCAAACATCCCTTACGCAAGGTTCAAATGCAGTGGAGTTCACAGGACATGTTGATCTGGACAACTCCGAAGAATTACGGGATTGTGGTTTTCGAAAAATAATTTGTCGGCTCATTGATCTGGCGCTTGACCATGGAAGTGATAAAGATTGCGGGGGCTTCTGAGGGAAAAGCGCTTTGTTACGCACGTTTAATGTAGTGATGCGGAAACCACGCGTTGCTCCTGAGGCTTCCTGGCCTTATACCGAGATAGCGCTTGAACAGGCGCGACATGTGATACTCATCCCCGAGTCCGACGAGTGGCGCAATGGCCTTGAGCGGAAAAGGTGTCGTCATTATCAATTCGCGCGCGCGCGCGAGTCTGATAAAGCGCACATCGGTCATGGGCGATCGGCCGGTGAGTCGCTTGTATCTGCGAATAAAATGATATTTGCTTAAACCGGCTATACCGGCGAGGGTGTTCAGAGTAAGATTCTCGGTCAGGTGTTCTTTGATGTATGCGCGAAGCATTACAACCAGGTTGTCTTCGGGATATTGCCAGATATGCAATATTTCGTGTAGAACAGCGTTCAACAGCGTATTGCTTGACTGATGTGTAAACGTTGTGGGCGTGTCTCTGTCTTCGAGCATCCATGTCATTAACATCCTTACCCGACCGCGCTTGTCCGGGATCAGCAGTGGTATCTCCGGAGGCAGGCGGGTCCACTCAAAAGTCATGAAGACACTGCGGAACCCGGCTGTATCCGACGATTCCTCATGAGATAAACCGGCAGGATAAATCAGAATGTCACCTTCGGTAGCGAAATATTCGCGGTTTGCCAGAAGGGTATGCTGTCCGCCGCTTAGTATAAAAATCAACTCGTGACTTGTATGAACGTGCGCCCCCATGTGCCATGGCAACGCTGGCTCATGCGAACCAATCGCCAGAAATCGGAGAGATTCAATGCTCATAAAGCAATTATTGCCAAATAATGGCACCCTTGTCCATTTACTAATACAGGTAAAAGTATAATTATTACAAATATTCTATAAGCAATAACTGCTATGTTACTGAAAGGAGATTTTTATGGCAAAGGTTGCGATGATTGGGGCCGGCAGTCTGGTGTTTTGCAAGACGCTGATGAACGATTTTCTTGGCACCCCTGCACTGGCCGGCAGTGAGTACTGCCTGATGGCGTTGACGAACAAGCGCTTGGATAAAATGTATGAGTTTGTAAAAAGGATGATAAAGGACAACGGAGTTGATGCGACTGTCACCAAGACAACCGACCGACGCGAGGCATTGAAAGACGCCGATTACGTTATTGTGATGATTCAGGTCGGTGGTGTTGATGCTTTCAAGATTGATTACGAAGTGCCGATGAAATACGGAGTGGATCAGTGCATTGGCGATACACTGGGACCTGGCGGTGTTTTCCGCGCGGCCAGACATATATGGGCGTTGATGGACATAGCGCGTGATATGCAGGAACTTTGCCCAAAGGCATTGCTGCTCAACTACGCCAATCCGATGGCAATGTGTTGCTGGGCGCTTGGTACGGTAAAGGGCCTCCAGTTTGTAGGGCTTTGCCATGGGGTGCAGACGACAATGGATCTAATTGGGTCGTACACGGGACACAAAAAGGAAGAAATAGACTACCTTGCCGCGGGCATCAATCACATGGCATGGTTTCTTAAGCTTGAACATCGCGGCAAGGACCTCTATCCGATTCTGCGCAGAAACATCGAGAAACCGGAATATTACGTGAACGAGAAAGTTCGCGGGGAAGTAATGAGGCATTTCGGTTATTTCATGACTGAGAGTACGGGACATCTTTCTGAATACCTCCCGTATTTCAGGAAGAATAAGAAAGCTCTTAATCAGTATTGTGACGAACCGGCGTTTGGCGGCGAGACAGGAGCATACTACAAATACAGCGCCTACATTGCAGAGAAATTCGAGAAGATGGATCCATTGTCCATCGAGACAACAAAGCTGCAACCAAGAAGCGCAGAGTATGCATCGCATATTCTGGAGGCCAGCGAGACAGGAGTTCCATTTATGCTTAACGGCAATGTGAGGAACGACGGCTATATAACAAACCTGCCGCACGGCTGTTGCGTTGAGGTGCCTTGCTTTGTTGACAGGATCGGATTGCATCCTACGGTTGTTGGAGATCTGCCGCCGCAGTGCGCGGCTCTCAACATGACAAACGTCAACGTGCAAGGACTGGCCGTTCGGGCGGCTTTAACAGGTGATACGGAACTGCTCGTACAAGCTGTAGCGCTCGACCCATTGACATCCGCAGTGCTGACGCTGAAGGAAATACGGGATATGACAAGCGAAATGTTGGAGGCACAACGGGAATGGTTACCGCAGTTTAAGGGGCGTGCCGTCATGAACACACCGGCAATCAATATTCCGACAAATGTTAAACGGGTTCAGGTTCCATTGGATCCGGCGCTTGCCATAGCCAACAGATTCGGCAAGCTGGCAAACGCATGAAAACAAAAGGTGGGTGGTTATGACGGATAAAAAGATAAGAATAGGCTTTGCAGGCGTGGGTAATATGGGCCAGTGCGCGCATCTGAAAAATTACGCTGTGCTGGAAGATTGCGAGGTGGCGGCAATAGCCGAAATAAAAAGCGATCAAGCAAAAAAAGTTGCAGTAAGATACGGAGTGTCGAAAGTTTATAACGAGGCCGATGAAATGTTGGCCAAAGAAAAACTGGACGGCATAGTTGCTTCCCAACAATTCGTCAGGCACGGAATAATTGTTCCGAAACTGCTGAAAGCCGGTATACCAATCTTTACGGAGAAACCGCTTGCCGCTTCGATTGAGACGGGAGAAAAAATCGTTGAGGCCGTGAAAAAGAGCGGCACTTGGTTAATGGTCGGATATCACAAGCGGAGCGATCCGGCCACAATTTACGCAAAAGCTGAAATCGAGCGGTTGAAAAAAACCGGTGAACTGGGGGAAATACGATACATCCGCATCATCATGCCTTCAGGTGACTGGATCGCCGGCGGCAGGGACGATATTATCCGCGGCAACGATCCGGTGCCCCAGCTTGAAAAAGATCCGCCTGATCGGGATATGGATGAAGACACGCGAAAAGCCTATCTGATGTTCGTCAATTATTACATTCATCAAATTAATCTCATGCGGCATCTGCTCGGCGAACCTTACAAAATATCTTATGCCGATCCTTCAGGTGTTATGCTTGCAGGCTCAAGTGAAAGCGGAATAGCCTGTGTTATAGAAATGACCCCATATGAAACGACGATCGATTGGCAGGAATCGGCGCTGGTGTGTTTCAAACATGGTTATGTTAAACTTGAACTACCCGCGCCTTTGGCATTGAACAGACCGGGACGGGTCGCAATATTCAAGGATCCCGGCAACGGCGAAATCCCACAAACCATCGTTCCACAATTACCGTGGGAACACGCCATGCGCCGACAAGCTAAAAACTTCATCGCAGCAATAAAAGGCAAAATAAAACCGCTTACCGGCGCTGAAGAGGCGCTGGAGGATTTGAAGTTGGCGCGAGACTATATAAGATTATGGAAAAAGGCATGAAATCGGTGTTGACTTCCGACGAACGTCTGACGCGAAGTGGAAAAATTTTGTGCATGCGGCCAGAACGAATCAAGGCAATATGCTTTGAAACCAGCCAATGGGAGAAGTGGAAATGTCTTTGAAATGGAGACGAGCTTGGGTGTCGGATGAGAATTACGAAGCCGTCGGAATATTCGATGCGGACAATGACGGGGTTACCGACATAATCTCGGGCGGATTCTGGTATAAAGGCCCGGATTTTAAAAAGAAATATTCCGTGGGGGAGGTTAAAAAATACGGAGAATATTACGACGATTTTTCAGTAATTCCTCTCGACATAAACGGCAACGGCAACACTGATTTCATTACAGGCGGATGGTGGGGCAACACATTGCGCTGGCGCGAGAATCCCGGCGAAGCCGGCAAGGAGTGGCCGGAACACGTGATAGCCGAAACAGGCAATATAGAAACAACCCGCGCATGGGACATAGACGGTGACGGCGTGATCGAAATATTTCCAAACACACCAGGCTCGCGCGAAGTCGTTTTTTTCAAATTGCAAACGAAAGAAAACGGATTAGGGACAGGGAAATTTACGCGGCATAAAATCTTTGAATTTCCCGAAGGACAAAGGCAGAGGCATGGACTTGGTTGCGGTGACGTTGCCGGCAACGGAAGGGCGGACATACTTCTCTGCCACGGTTGGCTGGAATGTCCGACGGACCCTTTGAGCGGCAAATGGCAATGGCACGAAGATTTTTCGGATGCCCCTTGGCGCAATTGCGCCAGCATTCCCATGCTTGTGGTTGATGTCAACGGCGACGGCAAAAATGAAATAATAACAGGTAGTGCGCACGGCTACGGCCTGTGGTGGAGCGAAAGACGGTCGGACGGTTCGGACGGATGGACGCATCACCCGATAGATCCATATAACGCTCAGTATCACGACCTGCAATGGGCGGACATAGATGGTGACGGTGTGTGCGAACTTGTTACGGGCAAACGTCATCGTGCGCACTGTGGCAACGAAGCCGGCGAATGGGATGATCTAGGCATATATTATTTCAAGTGGAATGGCGAAGCGTTTTCGAAACAAATTATATCCTACGGACCTATTGGCCAGAGCAAGGGTTGTGGCATCCAGTTTGCGCTAGCGGATCTGCGTAATACCGGCCGACTTGACGTTATAGCTCCTGGGAAAGAAGGCCTTTGCATATTCTATAACGAAGGCTGACCCGAATGTTTCATGAGCAACTGCTGATAAATCACAATATAGGGACATACCCTAATCAGAAGAACGCACCTATAACATTATAACTGTTTGATCTTTTGATTAACTGAAACCGAATCGAGGTCTGACGGCATGTAATCTGACCGGATTTTAGAAAAAAGAAGGGGGGCTCCGTTGCAGATCGCAGCTAATCTTCTGTTTTGGGGCAGACCAGTCCCATGCAATTCAACTTAGAGAATACGAGGCCGTGCGTTATGGTGATGCGCCTGATAATTCGATGGGATTTGCGCGCAATTCACGTACCGTGAATAAACCCGGCAAACTGCCACCCTTCAATGTCCTGGCGCCTTTACTACGCTTACCAAACTTTTCTCTATGCGCATGGAACACCTTATCAACAAATTCCTCGCTCCCAAGCGCTACGCCATCCGCAAAATATCTTACCCGACATTGTAGCAATTCTCCGCGTGACAATTTCCCGCCTGCCTTCAGCACTTTTTCCACCGTTTGCCTGTCGATACCAGGTTTAATCGGTTTGTCGCCGATTCCTAAACCTTTCTGTGATCCCGCTTGAAACAGCAGTTTCCTATATCCAGCGCGCACCTGGCTCCATGTACCGCTATAATCCAGCCCACGCATTACTTCGCTGATCCCTTCTCGTGCGCGCCGGTTTCCGCCTATTGATTCGCCATAACCGCTGTATCTATAGTCTTTCGGATC
>JAFGTH010000078.1 GCA_016934225.1 Lentisphaerota bacterium
AGACATATGCCGTTCCTATCAACAATCCGACCGCGAATTCCGGGCAAACGAATACGTCTCTGGCTCTGTCGGTCCATGCTCTGTCTGAATTCGGAGCCCCGTACCAGTTGTACACGCCACAATGTTGTGCCAAGAAAAATAAAGCATACGATCATCGCCAAAAATACAACGCGCACTCGCGTTTTTGGGTCATCAGATATATCACTCGACATTGTCAATACTCTCTTTGATCTCTATATTCCCGACCAATTGATCCAACCGCACAATCATGAAAAAAACGATCGGTGTGGTTACCGCCCCCAATAATGCCGTCCCTAATGTTCGTAATAAAACCCTGTCCAAAGAACACTTGGTATCCAGATCCGTCGCGAGCAGAAAACCAAACCCAATGTTGACCAGCATTCCCGCAACAGCTCCGAAAAACGCCGATGTTGCAACTGATTCAACAAGCACAAGATTGCGAAATCGCCCAACTACCAATACCACCAGACAAAAGAAAAAAATTGAATAACCCAGCGGAACCATCGGCGTAAGAGCATCTTGCAGAAACCCGGCGCCAAAAGCGGCAACCATCGCGACGTTCATATCCCGACTAAGCGCATAATACAACACAATCCCAACCAGAATCGGGTGCTTGGCCTGACCAAGCACTACGTAGCCCGGCATGATTGACTGCAAAACTGCGCCGATCAACAGCACAATGATCATGACTATCCACGTCACGGACGTTTGCCCCCTGTACCCACAGCTTTTTGATTCACAACTATTTCGTCTTCCGTGCGGACAACAAAAACATACTTCAGTTTGACCAAATCGGCCGCCGGCATAACATCTGCGCGCCGATACAACCCTGAAACGTCCTCATACACCTTGGTCACATGTCCAATCATAAGTCCCTCTGGATAAATACCGCCCAGCCCGGAAGTCAAAACTTTGTCGCCTATATTAATGTTCGCGTCCTTGGATATATATTCAGTCTGACAATGGTGTATCGGATACAGCATTTCAAAATCCGGATTTTCAACAGCAATACCGCCGCCGGACAGTATGCCAAACCAACCCGCCGCACCAATTTTGCATGATACTTTGCAAGTTTTGTCGGCCAACAACAGAACAGTTGATGTAAATTTGGAGACTTCCACAGTCCTGCCTGCCAACCCATCAACTGTTATGACCCCCATTCCGGATTTTATTCCATGTGCATAACCCTTATCCAAAGTAACAGTCTGCCACCACCCGTTTGCGCCCATGCGCAAAATCACACGACACGGTATAAGAGTGTGCTTGCCGACAAGCTTGAATCCCAACAACCTGCGCAACTCTGCATTCTCTTCAGCGGCAGCCAAATGGTCGCGCAACTGCTGCCTTAAAGAAGCTATTTCTTCAGACATTCTCTGCTTTTCATCAATAGCCTTTCTCGCACTGAACAGAAAAGAACCGACATTACGCAGTTTGTGAAGCAAAAGAGACGCCACATTCTGGAAAGGCGCGATATTATCGCGAGTCCCATTCTTGAGCCGCATTGAGACAGGCAAAGGAAGATTCAGGAACACAAGCAAACCAAACACAACCAAACCAATAATCAATCCCCGGTTTTTCACCACTTCCTCCATAACGGTATCACACCGGAATACCGCCGTATAAAACAGCAATCAATACGGGAAGCGTGTGAAGATATGACAATAGAAGCTCTCTTACGAACGATCCGAAGAAGCTTTGCGGAGGAAATTCAGCTCGTTAAGAACCACACCTGTGCCCTCGGCAACCGCACTGAGCGGATCATCAGCCAAATGCACAGGCAGACCTGTTTGTTCCGCTATCAGACTGTCTATTCCAGTAAGAAGCGCTCCGCCACCTGCAAGTATCATGCCGCGATCCACAAGATCGGACGACAGTTCCGGCGGACAACGTTCAAGAGTGATTCTAATTGCATCAATAATTGACGACACAGGTTCCTGGAGAGCTTCTCTGATCTCCTCTGAGGTTATAGTCAGAGTCTTTGGAAGACCTGCAACCAGGTCACGCCCCTTAACCTCACTACTGGTCTCCTCCTCAACAGGATACGCTGAACCCATCGTCATCTTTATGTCTTCGGCTGTTCTCTCTCCTATCATCAAATTATACACACGTTTCATGTATTGAACAATACACTCATCCATCTCGTCTCCGCCGACACGCACCGTTCGGCTAAATACAATACCGGCCAACGATATCAACGCTACTTCAGTAGTTCCTCCGCCGATATCAACAATCATGTTGCCGGCCGGTTCCTGCACCGGAAGCCCTACGCCTATGGCTGCCGCCATCGGCTCTTCAATCAAGAACACCTCTCTTGCTCCAGCATGAATGGCCGAATCCTTCACCGCACGTTTCTCAACTTCCGTGATGTCGCTCGGTACGGCTATGATTATTCGAGGACGCACCATCTTTCTGCGGTTGTGAATTTTCTTTATAAAATACCTCAGCATGGCTTCGGTTATTTCGAAATCGGCAATAACACCTGCTTTCATCGGACGAATCGCCACAATGTTGCCAGGCGTCCGTCCAAGCATGCGCTTTGCTTCCTCGCCTACGGCAAGTATCCGTTTCGTACCGGCCTGAATAGCCACCACAGATGGTTCACGAAGCACAATGCCACGATCCTTTACGTAAACCAAGGTGTTGGCTGTGCCAAGATCAATGCCAATATCATTTGAAAAGAGGCCGAGGAAATTGCTCCACATAGGGTATTCCTTACCTGGAACCAGATTTGTCTATATTAAATAACATTTTTTTGCATTTTGGCGCGCCATCGTCAAGAAAGAAAAAACATAAACGGCAATAAGCGCGCCGGAATGATTAATCACCATCCACACCCTGCCGCTCTTCCGCAACTACAGTACCACGCGCAGGGCTTTTTTCACCTTCTATAACAGTACAAATGGACATATGTTCTTGAGCATTGGTAATCTTCAGCTTCCCTATTTGCGTCCCCTCTTCCTTGCCAAGAATCGCACCGGTATCCGGATCTGTCAGAAGTTCGCCCTCCGTCCGCATGACCAAAATCTTGCCGGCAGACAAACCAACATCCGTGCCACGGTTAATATATACCTTGCCGAATGATGTCTTGACCACACTGCCCTCAAAAGGCATTTCTTCCATCTTCTTGGCAAGAAATACGGCGGCGGCATTGATACAATCCTGGGCTGCTTCACCCATCGGAGTCTTCTCAAATCCCCCCAACGAAGCACCCACTCCAGCATAACTCAGACCAACAGACAAGCCCGTTCTGCCTGCTTTGCCGACAATACTCTTTTTCGCCACAACCTCGCCAGTCGTCGTGTCAACCAACTTCACGACAATTGTAACCTGCGCCTTGGATTTGCTCCCTCCCAAACTTATACCACCAACCGAAATCCCGGCATCTCGTCCTGAAACGCCCTCGCTAGCCTGGGTGATTGCGCCTGTCGCAAGATACCTGGCCGGTCTGATCAATCCGGTTTTTGCGACTTTTCGCGCTTCAGCCGCTCTTCCGCCCGCAATCAAATCCTGCTCGGCAATTACATCTTTGAGCTGTTCACGCTCCACAATTACAAAACGACCAGTATCAAACAATGCCGATTCAAGCATCACGGTAAGGTTGTTGCCGAGTTCCCACGAGCCTGACCACCCTGACTCGTTCTCAAAACCTTTACATCCAATTGCATGCTTAAGGCCGTGGTATTCGCCGAGCTTCATATCCGCATCTCCATCCGCCGTTTGTGTCCCTAACAACGCGCAACCGGAGTTGGATACCATCAAGCAGACAACCGACAGAAACGACACGATACGCACTACGTTCCTCATCGCACCCTCCTCTTCATTATATATAGACCAAATCAAATATAATATAGTCAGTTCTTAAGACAATAGAAATCAGTCAATTCTTTTAAATAAAAGACACGCATTATGCCCGCCAAACCCGAGCGAATTGCTCAAACAGGCGCGAATCCGGAAATCTCTAGCGGTATTCGGCACATAGTCGAGATCGCAGTCCGGATCGGGAGTTTCCTGATTGATTGTCGGCGGAATCACTCCTTTTTGAATTGCAAGCGCGCAAATTGCCGCCTCAATTCCGCCCGCCGCGCCAAGAAGATGGCCCGTCATGGATTTGGACGAACTCACCATTATTTTCTTTGCATGTTCACTAAAAGCCGTCTTGATCGCCGTTGTCTCTATCTTATCGTTTAATTGAGTGCTTGTTCCGTGCGCATTGATATAATCTATGTCGTTAATAGATAAACCGGCATCTTTAATGGCTAGCTTCATCGCCCTGGCAGCGCCTTCTCCGCT
>JAFGTH010000079.1 GCA_016934225.1 Lentisphaerota bacterium
AACAGTCACGGTGATCCCTGATCTCATCGCGCAAGAATGAGCTGCTTCGGCGAATTTGGGAATCACCTGAATGAATCAAACCACTAGTTAAAGATGTTTTCGTTTGTCTCCACAAATAGTGATTTTAATGAAAGAGATTAACTGCCAAATGAGCACCTCCGTAGTGTTTGGAGTACAAAACGTCACGACCAAATTTTCAAAGTAACTCAATAAATAAGAGCTTACTGCGTTTACGGAACATTTTATCAATTTTTGAAAAGGGACGCATACATACATTCTTCAAGTCTTGATATGTGTAATATTGAGAACAGGAAATGCATTATCAGCTCACCCGCAGGAACTCTAATAAAATTATAAACAAATTATCATCTATTTGAATGATGATAATTTGTTATATTGCTCATATACGTTGGAAATTAGATATATTTTACGTTGGGTGAGGGGGGCAACCTTTCCGTGCTTGGGTCGCGGAGGGCGGGGTATTGTGTCAATCACTTCTTTGTTTGATGATATTAATAATTGTGCTTTGGACCCAAATGCTTGGGAAACGACACTCCAATCATTATGCCAATGTGTTGGAGCGACATATGCGAATCTATGTCATTTTGATCTTCTCAAGAACTCAGTGATTATGCAAAGCGTCTTTGGGGTGCACGCGGCGGTCAACCATCACTTGGAATGTTTTTATAGTCATGAGATTCCCAGAATAGTGAAAAGCTTGGATGCTGGCGATTTATCCGAAAATGAACTGCATACTGAGTATCTAACGCGTTCTAATCCTTTGGCATTAAATACCTACAAAAAAGAACTCTGCGAGTATGATTTGGACGAGATTGTCACTCTCGTCCTCCGATATGACCAAAGAAAGCTCGCAATCCTGATCTTGGGCTGGAAAAAGCAGCATGCCTTGCTGAGGGGGCCCGAGTTGTCCGTGCTTGAACTGCTCCTGCCGTCCATTCGCCGTGCCATTATTCTTCGTGAGAATTTGAGCGAGATGCGGTTCGAGGTGGCAATGTTGATGAAGGGGATAAACGCGCTGGCGTTTGGTGCGGTTTGTACTGATCTGGACGGCGTGATCCTTACCGCTAATGCCACCGCGCAACGCATGTTAGACAACGGGAAGTACATTCGCTCTGTTAAGGGACGCCTGCAGGGAGCAAATCGTTCGGTTACTGAAGAGTTACTCCAGGCGATAAAGCGAGTTTCAAATACGTCAATGTATGAACATGGCGTCGATGTTATATTGCCGTACGAAAACGAAGGCACAATTGCACACGTGATCGGACTATCAGGAAACGAAGTATATGAAAATGCAAACTCTGTTGCGTTCATCCTGATTGCGGATCCGTCATCGACATATTCCGCAGGAATAGACGCATTCGGCAATTTGTACGAACTTACTCAAGCTGAAAAAGCTGTGCTTCGCCAACTTATTTCAGGTAAATCTCCAGATGAGATTGCGAAACAGCTGAATATCTCGATAGCAACGGTACGGACCCACCTCGCCAGGCTTTTTGCGAAAACCAAGACCTCAGGGCAGGTTGGACTTGTCGCTCGTGTCAGGCAGATCTGCTTGCCAATAGCATCGTAATGTCCGCCGACCGTTGACCCGTATTTCTTCTTACAAAATTGCTACACAAAAGGTTGCGCGTGTATTTGGTGTGCAATTCATGATTGCGTTATAAGTATTGTTGCAATTTAGCTACAGATATTCCTCAAATATTCAGGCCCGCCCAATATTCAAATTCGTACATAATTTGGCGGACGCATGGAAAAAATGCGTGCCGTAAGTATAGGCCATCAGACAATTAGTAATGTCTGATTTCTCGGTCTAAACAGTTAAGTTTGAGGGATTATCCCATGAAAATCGTTCACATTTTGGGGGCAGCAGTTCTGTCCGCAGTTGTTTCCACATCCGCTTTTGCTGGTGGCTTTGATTTCAAGAGCGCTGGCGGCAATACAGGCAAGTGGGCCTATGGCGATGCTGCTTCTTTTGGTGGCGCCGAGGCAAACGGCAAATCTGGTGAAACATATAGCGAAAGCGGAGCAAATACAGAAACAAGTCTGAAACACGGCTACTTTGGTACGACAACATCCTCGTCGTCTGGATCTGGCAATCTATCACAATTCACCAGCACATATGGTTCTGGTCATGCGCAGTCACATTCAAGTGCAGTTGCAGGCTCTGGCGTAGGCACTGGTGCCGGATTCAAGTTTGGAGACTTCAATCCTGACGGAAAGAAGAAGCCATAAAAGAATGAGCTTCAGGCAGTTGGTTCACTAAACTGAGCCAACTGCCTTCCTAGCCGCAGATTCAATTTGTTAGTCAGTTTGAGCGTTCGAGGCATGGGGCTATGCCACGCGGCGCAGAGGGTAGCGGATATTCCGTCGGGGGGAGAGTATAGTGAAGTTTGCCATTTCCAACCAATGTCGTAATGCAGCCGCGTCCGCGGTCATATCGATTGTAGTGGCCATGCTGCCATTGGCTGTCTTGCCGGTCAAGGCTGACGGCGGTTTTTCCTATGCCTCCGGAGGTTACGCATTCGGCGCAGCCAATTCCGACACATGGACCAGCGTGACCAGTGAATATGCCGACTATACATCTCATACGTTTGCTGCCGCTGAAACCTTTGCTGCAGGCGGAGGGAAGCTGCTCGAAGGTTCCGCGATAGCGGGAAATCATACGGTTTATGAAGGCCTTGGCAAATCCGAGTATGAGCAGACGAAATCTGCCAGAACGAAAGTCGTAGCCAAGGGTAACAACATTCAGGCGAAGGCCCGTTCGCAATCCCACACCGTTATTTACGTCGACGGAAAAGCCTATGTCGTCGTCGATGAGCTTGCGAAGGCAATGTCTCGATTCACGCCATTGGGGACGCATGCAGCCGCGACCTCCGACACGCAGATCTACGCGGCAGGTAACGGTTACATAGGGGTCAATACGGGAACCAAGAGCGAAGCGAATGTTCGCGTGCAGAACTAGTATCTGGAATTTTCTGTAGTCGGATTATTCTATGCGGTTATTGGGCACCGCACTGATTTGGAAAGCATCAGGGCTTGCTGTAATCGCGTTCTAAGCTAGTCCGATGGGGATGGACAGTGAAACACACATTTTGCCTCATGGGGATGATGGCGCTTGCCGCTATGCCCATCGCCTCGCAAGACGCATCTGCGCAGGGTGCGAATGGTAGTGGCGACAGGATCAAGAAGACATCGGAAACGCTGAAGTTCGATACCGTTAAAGCCGATTCCCAGGGTTTCGCAGTAGCGCCGGGCATCATTGTAACGCCATATACGTTTACCGAAGGCGGCTATGACAGCAATCCTGATCAATCTTTCGACGAGGAAGGTACGCCTTTCTTGCGGTCCGGCGTTGGAGCGAACTTAGCGGGGATCTGGAAGCGCACGGCAGCAGAACTGTCCGCATCCGGGAGTTGGGCCCATTTCGCGGATGAGGATCTCCCGCGGACAGACCGGCTGAACGGCACCGTTTCGGGTAACGTAGCGTATTTACTTCGGCCTGGTCTAACTATTGCAGGCGGGGGCCTATTCGATCATGACGAACTTGGCGCTACCGAAGACGAGACCGCCGCCGGGTACGCCGAGTTGGCCTATAATGATGCGCTGCTTACAAGCTTCCTGCGTGGGCGTTTCATTGATGTGCAATATCTTTCGGATGATTTGCCCGACGGAATTGCGGAAGCGGATTCGCCGTTTTTCCTGACATCTGCATTTGATGTGGAGAGAACAGAATTGTCTGCCGGCGCAATAATCGGCAAGAATTCACCCGTGGGAATTTATGGGGAAGTCACTATAGCCGATGTGGATTATGTCAACCAGGCAAATAAAGCCGTTCTGGATCGGGATGCCGATGACCAGTCGATTAAAGGCGGTGTTCGGTTTGGGCTTTCAGCCTATTTAAGAGCCGATGTCGGTTGGCGCTGGAACAGACGCAATCTGGAAGATCCGGTTATTGACGATTTCGAGTCAAGTTATTTTGATGGAAGTCTGACTTGGGCACCGTCATCTTATTTCTATTTATCGGCATCGATCGAACGCCTGATCGGAGAGCCATCGGCTGCGTTTGGCCGCTTGAGCGATATTAAGCAGTATGAGTTGAAAGCGAATTATGTTCCAGTCGATGGTATAAACGTCTCGCTTCGAGCCATACGCCAACACACCGATGAAATTGGCAATGAATTTGAATATCAATCCTCGATCCTTGATGCCGAGCTAAGTTATGATTATTCAAGACGTGTTCAGATTTATACCTCCCTAAGATATGAACATCTGGAAGAAGATGGAAAAACTTCCGTAAGTGATCGCGAGTATGATCGATTTCGTGTTGCTGCTGGTCTCAGAGTTGTACCTGATGCGGATTTTTTCAGTGGCAGGCATCTCAATACCTACATGAGCTTAAAGGATACGGATCCTCTGTATCGCAACCTGCGTCTGCCATCTGGTGCTGAACTTGCGCTCTCAGTTGGACCATCTTTCTTTGTATTGCCGGAAATTTTCATGACGTCTGTAGTAGGTGGAAAATTTTTTGACGAAGCTCAGTTCCAGATCGAAGACCATGATGGAAACGTGAATGGAATAAGGACAGATATTGGGCTTGATAATTTTGCTCAAACGCAATTATCCGATGGCGTTTTGCTCAGCTTTGGCATTGATGGTTTTTATGGTTCCTTCAGTGGAAGCGATAGATCGACTTGCGCGTTCACTGCGACAACTGACTGTGCATTTGTGAATATATTAGACTTCGATCTAAATGAGGAGAATAATACAGGTTCATTTGGAGATTTTTTTACAGATACAGAAAGAAATGTTCAACATTGGGGTGTCTCACTTCATTTGCGTCCTGGAGATAAAATTGATAATAGCCTAAAGGATACTACGAAATTCAATACACATTCTCCATTGCGTTTCGGATTTTCGTTGCGTGGTCTTACAGACGAAACCGATCTCAGCTCTTTCGATCCTCTTGTACCTAAGCCAGTCGAATATGACGCGACAATTGAGACGTACTATTACGGCGCCTTTGTGGGAATAGAAAAGACGGTTCCCCTGAATGATGGTTGGTCGCTGACACTAGATGGAACGGGTGGAGTATATTACGCGGAAACCGATTATGAGGGTCAATATCTTGGTTATGTCCCAGTGGGCGCAAACGATTTCATAGTAGAAAAGGGAGCGCTCAATCTCGAAAACGACAAAGCGACTTTCATCGGAGGTGTCGACGTTAGTTTAGAAAAGAAACTTGAATTTGGTTCGATATCTTTATTCGGGAGTGCTGAATATATTGGTTATGTACCAAGTGTTGCGATCAACAATAATGATAATGCTGGTGGATCACCATTTGGAGTAGCGGGAACCCAAAACGGCACTCGATTGAACGATGATGATGCTATGAATTATTCGGCAGGTGTGAAATTAAAATTCAATATTGATTGATCTGAGATTTATTCAGGATAAATAGTTGTTTATAGTCAATATCGCAACATATAGCTAATTTTCTGTTTTTACAGATACGGTGGAACAACTCAGTCACGAAAACTTTAAGTGGGTGTCAAATGTGTACATTTCCATCACTGGAACCTAAGTATGTTTTTAGCTTTATTGCACTCTGCGCCATTGCAATCCTAGTTTCTTCTCTATTCTGCATGGCAAAGAGCGGTGAAATAAATCATCCATTCTCACGAAATTTCAACAATAAATTTCAGGCCGACGTGATAAAGGGCAAAAACTATCATATGGGTCATATTGGTAGAGGACCAAGCCTAGCATCGTCTTTTAATGAAATGGATGAACACGACAATCCAAGAGATTCCAGAGTCGTTCAAAATATTCCGGTGTTAAATGAGCTATGTGATTGGCCAATCTCTTCGTTTTTCAGTGATCATGGAACCCATCCTCCTGCCTTTACTATCCCATCACGCAATTGCTTTTTGCCACGTGAGTAATTATACGGTTGAGTGCGGCGCTCATGCCGCGGTCTTCTCGATCAGGCCAGCTTGCATATGTCGGCGAAGCTAAAAATTCCGGACAACATCACTTTGTTGCCCTTGCTGCTCAGCTCGCCGAAGCTCAACCCTCAAGAAAATTCATGCGGGAAGACTGGCTTTCAAACGGTATCTTCCAATCTTATGGCTTATGGCGACATCGTAGCTGGAACAAGCTGACCGATCAGCCATGGCGCGGTGCATCATCTCAATCTTCCACATCGAGTAGGCGGGTTCCCCTTACGGTTCCCGCCTCTCACACCACCTGGCATACGGGTCCGTACCGCGGCGGTTTCCGGAAGTTTGCAACGCAATGTATCGTTCCGTCACAGACACAAGGCCTTGCTCGCTGAACCAGGCCTTTGTCATGGCCACCTGTGTCGGCGGAGTGGCTGAGATACGCCACCAGCCATCTTTGGAGGCCGAGAGCTTCCGCGCACTCAGACCGGAGACACCCAGATCCGTCAGAAAGGCCTCGATCGTCTTTGGGCGTCGGCATTGCTTGATGCGAAAGCAGCGCAATCGTCTCCGGGAGAAAACCGCAAATGTTTGTGACGGCGTGAATCGATGAGGCGGCGTATCCTGGCTGGTGATG
>JAFGTH010000080.1 GCA_016934225.1 Lentisphaerota bacterium
AGCGTGGTATAATGGTGACAAGAGAGCGGACGCAAGAAGTTGGGAAGGGGATTTCGACGGTGTGGACGTCAGTGGAGCCGTCGGGGTCGGAGTGTTCTGGGGCGATGGATGGAAAGGCGGAGGAATCTCTGGCGGCTTCGGGGCAGGGGTCCGGACAAGCCCTGAGCACTACTTGATGATAGGAGAACCCCGAATCCTCGATGAGTGTGAGTGTCTGGCCGCGATAACGTTAATGCCATAGTATGCGCGGTGTCTGTTCTCGCATAGTCGGTTGTGTGGCGTGTGGGATGGAAGAAGGACTGGTGATGGCTAGGCTCATAGTTGCGATTCCACTTGTTCTGGGAACTCTGGCGGCCGCGTTCGGTGGCATCGCCTGTGTGGCTCTCCTTCGTTTCTCTTCATGTTTTAGGGGGAAGAAGGCTCTTCTCATACTACTGGCGATCGTGAGCGTCGCGGTGTTGTCATTGGGGTTGGTCTGCCTCCGTGAAGCCTTGCATGCGCATCGGTCACTGGCTGACGTCGATGATGTCCTGGCGTATGTTATTCAAGCGTCACCAGAGCAAGTGTTGGAGATAGTCCTGATTGACAAAGCTCACTATGCGCCGCTCTTTCCCGAAACACATGTGATTGCGGACACTGCGCAGATTGCGCTCATTTGCCGTCTGTTGAGCGCATCCAAGGCGTATGTTCCCAATCATCCGGCAGGGATTTGGTGTTGCCAACTGACTCTGAAATACCGTGAGACCGACGTCCAGTGTGAGGTGTTCTCAACGTCGAACAACGGCACTCTGGTGACAGTTCTGGCGGGAGTTGACATTTCCTACCGTGTTGGTCGGTATCGGAATGATGAATTGGGAGCGGCGCTGGAGCAGATTGCCGTCGAGAGCGCAGACAACCGGTAGAATCTTCAATATCGAGATTGAGTGTTCATGCTCAAAGTGTGGAGACTGGCCAATGAGTGTTACTGTATTTGTCGAAATTGACCCTCGGCGATGTGGCGGAAAGCCCGTTGTCTCGGGCACGCGGATTCCTGTGTCTGTTGTTCTTGACCAGCTTGCGGATGCTGGGTCAATAGAGGGGCTAATCAGCAAGTATCCTGAACTGACGGTTGAGAAGGTTGCCGGCGTTCTGAGATACTGCAATGCAATGATAGAGCATACGGACCTGGAACCAGTGTTGACATGATCCAACGTCGCATTCTTTTGGATCAGATGATGGATGAAAGAGTGGCGAGTGCACTACGCGACTGTGGTCACAATGTCGTGCGGGTTGGCGCAATTGGTTTGGCAACGGTTGGAGATGACGAGATACTGGCGCGAGCGATGTCGGATAATCGGATTCTGGTAACGCTGGATGAGCACTTTGGCGATTGGGTTGTGTTGCCGTTAAGTCGTCACAGTGGTGTTGTTCGCCTGAAAGCGATTCCTGCAACAACAGACGTGGTTTTGGGTTTGTTGTTGCCGTTTCTCAAAGCTCACGAATCAGCAGTGTTTGACGACCGATTGGTGATCGTTAAGAAGAATGGAGTACGTTGGATACGAACTGCCGAGTAACTGTTACCCTCGGGCGCATCTGTTACCGCCCGGATTAAACCGGTAAGGGATTCCCGAATTCTTTCTGTCTGAATCGACACTTTTTCCCGCGTTCTGGTCGTAAGAAGTTCCCGAAGCAGTCGTAGAGTGGGGTGTTGCATATAACGCTCTTTCGAGTATACTGAGCAACGTTGTGAATAACGAAGCCAAAACCGCGAATCCATATACCGCCGGCTGGAATCTGATTTCCGAAACAATCAACAATCAAACGTCAACACTCACAAATTATTTCGTCTGTGGTCTTGATCTGAGCGGTACGCTTCAAGGTGCTGGAGGAATAGGCGGATTACTGGCAACCGTTCAGTCTGGTGCGACTTATTTCTCGACCTTTGATGACAACGGCACTGTGGTTGCACATCGTGAATACTCGCCATTTGGTGAAACCGTTGTCTCGACAGGCGACAAAGAGAATGACTTCAGTTTCTGGTTCTCGACGAAGTACACCGATGCCGAAACGGGACTGTATTATTACGGCTACAGATATTACTCACCAGAGCTTGGCAGGTGGCCATCCAGAAATCCGTGGTGGGAATCCGGCTTTCAAACCGGAGTACGTCGTCACATAGATGCTTTGGATTTAGAAACGGACCTGAACGTTTACGTGCTGGCTGGTAATTCCCCAAATGATCGCTATGACTACATTGGCGGAAGCTTCTGGTGCTACTGTGGGGTTTCGCCCGCAATCCCTGGCATTGCGATACCACCGGGATACATACCTGCTGACTGCGGTGCCTCAACTGTCGGGCGGTACACGCATAGAGATGCGACGGGCGATTGTGGTTACTACTACCTGAAATGCCTCTGTGATGGGAAAACGTGTACACGGCGCATACAATATCAGTGTAAGAGAGTTCCTTTTCCAGATGGAAGCATTAGAATCAGATGGGTAGTAGATAGCAGCTGGCTTCACAAGGACTGCTCGTAGTGGTGGGCAAGAAACTGATCTTGTGAGTTAAGGAATGTGGGCTGAAACAATGACCATGCGGATTAGACTGTGGATGACGCTTGTTTGCGGGATTTTTATGGGCGTAGCGGTCGGTGTGCTCGGCGGTATGATACGGGATGTCGTCTTTCATAGGGGGGCAATCAGTGAGACCGTTGCCTGATGCGATTGGGGTTTACAGTCATGATCTGCAGGAGTACTATCCGCCAGGCTCGGCAGAAGCGAAGGCTATCGTGAAAAAGATACTGTTGAAACGCCAGGCCGCCTGGCAGCGGACGCGTGCAAAGCTGTCGTGGTCGGAGAAAATCAATACAGCTGCGCGGATTCGTAATGATATTATACTTCTACGCAAAGACAGTGGAATACGTCGTTTAAAACCAGCAGAGAGCAGCAAATGAAAGCAACTGGTCAGATAGATATCGAGACCAGCCATTTGCCTAAGTCTTTTTCCGATTCGCTTTACACTTACAACTACGCCGCGGCGTCATGCCAGCCGGTATTTTGAGTTGTGAACCGATTTCAATTCAGGGGAAGTTCTACGAGATACAAATTCAACTCGGTGACACCGATCGTTTGGCTGCTTGCTTCACTTTTCATGTCCGTGATACCGACAAGGAAGGCCAATGATCCCAGAATTTTCTCCTGCCATCGGGACTGACCATGTCGGCCACATCATCGAGCGTTTTTCCGCTTTGCAGCATTTGTTTCGCTTTCTCGGCCGCATGATGAAAGACGCGCACTTTTGCCAGCGTCTCCGGCTTGCACATGATCGCATCCATGAAAGTAAAAACATAGCTTGCGCCATCAGCAACCGCCTGAAACACGAAATCGCTGACATCCCGGGCGGTCATCGAGTCATAGTGAAAACTGCCGAGCCTCCAACCGAAGGGCGCCGAGGTGTTCTCGCGAATCATCTTCGGATTCAGCTTGGGCGATATCCCGCTGTCATAATCAACAATTCCCGCTTCATCGAGATATTTCAGGTGCTTGGATTTCATGTCTTCGCAATGGACTTTTGCTTCGCTGACTGGACCTTCGAAATACATCCGCCAGTAAGGCAAAACATATGCCGGCCACATTTCGGGGGGAAGCATGGCCGCGATATCGTCGCAAACCCTTCCATGATCCGGCTCTGGATCCAGAACGTCCGTTCCCTCCACTTCGCGGAAAAATTCGCAATAATCAACGATGCTTTCCGTGACCGCACACATAAACTCCTTGAGCAGAACAGGCTGATCATACAGATCATACATGAAACGGTCTCCGGCTAACTCCCAAGCCGTCGTCACAGGCCCTTCCCATTGCCAGCCCCAGTGTATTTTCTCATCGGGAAACGCTTTTTTCATTCGGTCATAATAATCAAGATAGAAAGGCGTCATTCCAGCTGACGCAAAATCAACCTTTTCCCCCATAAACTCAATCGCTTGTTCATATTCCGTAAAATGGCTCTTGATCCCCACTTGACCGGCATCCGGAAACTTCAGATCAACGCCCAAACAATTTGCATGGCCATATTTGATTACAGGAGTGCAGATCGGCATGATAATCGGAATATCTTCGCCCAGGAGAGATTGCACGAGATCTCTGCCTTTCTGGTGTATCTCGATGCCCACGCCGGGATCCAAAAACACATTCTTTATGTTCACGTTCATAAGCCCGGCGAAACAATCACACCCCGCGCCAATGAAGTAATCGAATGCACGTTCAGATCTAAGAGCTTTTTTCTTTTTATTGTCGTTCAATGGATTCACCTTTGAAAGATGGAGTGGCAAGGAATCTCTTTTCAGGCGGCATGGGCACACGCCCGCTGGGACCGGCATGAATGAACGCTTTCATGGAGGAAACGATAGCTGAAGCGGGGCGAAGGTGTCAAGATGAGCGACGAGGTCGCAGTGGCGAGTGACCCTGCCCGGAAAAAGTAGACACGTAAGGGGCTTAGGAGAGATAGTATGTCTACTATGAATACACGAAGAAATTATGATGATGAATTCAAGAGAGATGCTGTACGTCTGTTGACACCTATGATTTCTTGATATTTCGGGGGAATCAGGATAATTCATTAGAGGCTGAAACTGGGGATCGGCAGGAATACAGCAGACACGAAATGCTAAACTCCTAATTCAAGGGATGATCCTCGCCGCGCAAACGTAAATGATTTTTCAGGAGAAACGAATGATAGAGCGATACCTTGATGACCTGGAGAACAGGATCAACCCTGAAGTCGAAGACCAGCTTCAGACGGAATGGGAAGCATTCACTAACGGGACTTTCGGCGGGGATATTTTTTCGCCGAAGCGTATTGTCCAGAGCCCTCCCGGGATCGAGTGGCCGAATGGATCACTGCTGTCCAATTTACAGATTATCTTGGACAGCAGTGCATTATAGTGGTTCAAGTTTGTAGCCGACTTTGTGAACGGTATGAATATATTTCACGGAATGTCCGGCCTCCAGTTTCTTTCTGAGACTGGCCACGAAATTATCAACAGTTCGAGCGGTGCCCTCGTAGCTCCATCCCCATATCCGTTCAAGAATCGTCTCTCTGGTGAACACTCGACCTGGTGATGCGGCTAGAAGACAAAGAAGATCGAACTCTGTAGCTGACAACTCGATTTTTACACCGCGCACTTGAACACTTCTTGCAACCTGGTCAATAACGATATCACCGAACGATAGATTCGGCCGGTCTTGTTCTTCAGAATGCAATCTTCTAAGCATAACCTCGATTCTGGCAATCAGTTCGGGAAGGTCGAATGGTTTGGTCATATAGTCGTCTGCTCCAAGTTTCAAGCCGTCAACTTTGTCGGCAGTAGCGCCTCGCGCTGAAAGGATCAGGACTGGTATGTTTTTGCCACGTTTGCGGAGTTCGTCGAGAATATCAAGTCCGCTCCAGCGAGGCATCATAATGTCCAACACAATCAAATCAGGCCGTGAATCAAAGGCTTTTTGCATACCCTCTTCGCCATCGGATGCCGTGAGTACCCGGTATCCCTGCAATCCAAGGTTCATGGCAAGCCCTTCGCGGAGAGACTTATCGTCTTCAACGACCAGAATGGTTTCCTTACTGTTTCCGGATTTTGACAAAGATTTTTTCATGCATTATCTAATGTCGTAGGAAGGGTTATTCTGAAAGTGGTCCCTTTGCCTTTGTCGCTGACAACTGAAATGGCGCCTTTATGCCGATTCACTAGATCGCGAACAATTGCCAGTCCAAGCCCCACACCGCCGGCATTACGGCTGTCTTCATTGTTTACTCTGTAAAATTGTTGAAAGACGCGTTTTGTCTCGCGTGGTGTCAGGCCAATTCCATTATCGGAAACGCTAATCACAACATATTGGTTTTCATCATGAACATTGATTTCGATACGTTTTTTCTTGCCGGTGTATTTGTACGCGTTTGTAAGCAGGTTCAAAACAATTGTATTTAAAGCTCTCACATCATGCCGCACCGGTAATTGGCTGTCTATGACGGTTGATAACGCCAATTCGTCGGACACAACCATGGCGCGAAACCGTTCGATAGCATTGCTTATCGTCTGTGACACAGGTTTTGTTTCCATGTTGAGCGGCAGCATATCACGGGATGATGCACGCCATGTGAGAACACAATCCATCATAAAATCCAACCATTCCGTTTCGCGCACTATGGTTGAAAGGCATTGAGCCGTTCGTTCGGGATCAACGGAGAGCTTGCCGGACTGAAGGGTTTGCGCATAGAGCCGAATGGCGCTTAACGGTGTTCGAAATTCATGTGAGACATTTGCGACAAAATCGGCCTGTCGTTGCGCCAGCCGGGCTTTTTTACCGGCGAGTACTACGGCAACCAGCGCGCTTCCGGCGGCCGTGGCTGTGAACGATATTACAAGGACGCCGGTAACAATGCCACCGGCGTCCTTGGCCATTACCAGCGCAACAATACCGGCAGCGGTGGATAGCATGACGGGCAAGAGGACGCCTACGGCGATTATGATAATGACGCTTGTAAGATTAAGATTTGCATGGAAATGCTTCATAATTATGAATCTCTCGGTTCACAATGAAGAAAATCCGGCCGAAGTTCAACTCAGATTCTACAATTCAAAAAATTTAGCAGTTCCTGCCATTGTCGCTGATATGACAGGCGACTTGATATTTGAATACGAATCATCTGTCTGCAAAACTCCGGCCGCGTTTAGCAAACATTCTATCCGATTATTTTTTCAAGTTCCATTTGAATTTTGCCGGCCGTCAACGAACATGCAATTCGCATACTTTCCGGAAATGATAGCCGGAGATGGCAAGGCCGACCGCCATGTGAAACAGAGCCGGTTTGCGAAAGAGCGTCCAGAATATGAGCTTCCAATACTGTAGACGCTCCTTTCCGAAAATCCCCAGCTTATATGTCGAACGGAACAAAGCTATGAGATCGGAGCGAGTTATCATATATGGAATCACCGGTGCGCGAAATTCGCGAAGCAATGTTTTGATGCGTTCATAGTAATGACGCGGGGCATAGATATGATCGAGAATATGTCTATAGCCCTCATGCAGCCTCTCAAATCCCATTACCGGTTTAATGTTGGTCGTGCCTTCCACGTTGTCACCGGAAGAGACTCCCTGAAGACGCCCCTCTTTTTCCATGCGTTTATAAAGTTGTGTGCCTAGAGGCGCTTGCAGCAAACCGACCATGGCTGTTACAATTCCGCTGCGTTGAATGAAGTCAATTTGTCGGCGGAACACGGAAGGTTGATCGTGATCAAAACCGACAATGAAACCGCCTTGTACCTGCATACCGGCTCTCTGGATTTTCTTTACATCTGCCACAAGATCGCGATGTTCATTCTGCGTTTTTTTGCATTCGGCCAATGATGCGTCATCGGGTGTTTCGATGCCCACAAATACGGTATCGAAACCGGCTTGAACCATTAGATTCATCATTTCATTGTCGTCTGCCAGATCTATTGACGCTTCGGTCTGGAATGTAATGCCTTTTTTATCCTTCCGCCACGCGATCAGATTGGGCAGAAGATCGGTTTTGAGGTACGATTTTTTCCCAATGAAATTATCATCAACAAAGAACAATCTATTTCGCCAGCCACAGGAATGGAGGTTATCAAGTTCTGCAAGTATCTGTTGTGTGCTTTTGGTTCTGACGCGATGCCCCAGTAGGGAAGTGACATTACAGAAGTCGCAGTTAAATGGGCATCCTCGTGAATATTGAATTCCGATGGCATAATAAGATTTCAGATCGGCCAGTTCCCATAACGGACTTGGTGTGCGGGCCATATCAGCGAATTCCTTTGTGGCATAAATTCGCTTGGGTTTGCCTTCGGCCAAATCGTGAAGAAAGAGGGGGAGCGTAATTTCCGCTTCATTCAAGACCAAGTGATCCACGTCTTTAAACTCTTCCGGTTCCATTGTAAAAAGCGGTCCGCCTGCCACGATGGGGACATGGGTCTTCTTACAACGGGTTATCAGATGTTGCACTGATTGTTTCTGGACTGCCATGCCGCCTATAAATGCGTAATTTGCCCAAGCCAGATCGCTGTCGTGCAGCCTGCTTACGTTCAGGTCCACGAGTTTCTTATTCCATTTTTCTGGTAATAGCGCTGCGATTGTCAGGAGTCCCAAAGGTGGGAAAGAGGCCTTCTTGCCGACGAAGCTGAGAGCGTGTTTAAAACTCCAGAAAGTGTCCGGAAATTCCGGATAGAGTAACAAGATATTCATTACAAATTTCCTTTCTAATTTATTCTTTTCAACAGAAAGCATGGCAATGGCATGTCATGGTTTTGTCACGAAACGCATTTTAATGAATATTTTACTTTGCGGAACACTGACGCCAACAAACGGATTTTCGCGATAATATTAGCGATCGCTGTTATTTCTTGCCGGATTGATTTGCATGATGCCTGAGCGGAAGGGATGGCCGATACTGGAACGTTGCCGGGAGATTTTGATGTTTTTTATGAGACAATTTTGCATTGGACACTTGACTTACCCTTTCGCATGATTAGGATCACATGGGTATTTATGGCATTTCATAAATGCGTTTCTAATCTATTTTAGGAGACTTAATGCACCCTATTGCGAACCATCTTATCCAGCTACAAGAACTCTTATTAATTCGGGACGAACAAAAAGTTGCGCGCAAGGGCAAATACCTCGAGGAGCTTGACAAATCAATCAAGGATATGACCGACAAGTTGCCGGATGATATTCGCGCACTATTCGGCAAACTTCACAAAAAGGATCAGATCGTCATTGCGCCGATTTCAAACGGAATATGTTCGGTGTGCGGGATGAAATTGCCGATAAGTCTTGTACAGGCGGTAAGAATAGGCAAACAAATACATGGATGTCCGAATTGCGCGCGAATGCTTTACTATCCGGAATCGGCGGCGCGAAGAATTAGCAAAGCGACAAGTCGTGTGGGGCCAAGGAAAATTGGTATATCCAGATTCTCTTCATTATCGTTAATGATTCCGTCGTTGGAATCGGACAATGCAGACGGAGTAATTCGGGAACTGGCTTACAAGATGGAATCCGAGGGATTTGTGGACAAAGCGGACAACCTTGTCGAAGAAGCATTGCGTCGCGAGGCCATCGCGAGCACGGCGGTTGATCATGGGCTGGCTTTTCCGCACGTGCGCGGCGTTGAAGGCGGCGGCTTGACTTTGGCGCTTGGAATTCACAGGAAAGGAATTCAGTTTGGAAGAGCCGATAAGAAAGTGACGAAAATCTTCTTTTTCATGATCATTCCAACCGCGGCCAGCGCGTTTTATCTCAAGCTTCTTGCGGGTCTGGCCGAGACGTTCATGAATGCCGATTCGCGCAAGGCGATTACCGCCGAGAAAGATCCGGAAAAGTTGTGGAAAGCGCTGTGCAGAGTCACCCGAACGAACATTAAATGACGGTAATGGCGTAATCATGTGGGTCGTTAAAAACGGATGTGCTAAGTGTAACGTGGTTGTGCCGCCGGACGCTGATGAAGTCATGGGCAAAGCAGCGGCGGATCTCGTGCGGATTGTTCGGAAGGTGAGTGGGGCCGTGTTACCGCGAGTTCGTTCCGGATCACCGCGTGACTCCGGAACTGGCATACGATTGAAGGTAGATGTTCGCCTGGCGCGACGGGTTCGCGGGCTGCCTCCTAACGATGTTTTCCGCATTGCCTGTGACGGGCGAACCGTGATCATAACAGGCGCCCATACGCGGGCTGTAGCTTATGGAGTTTACGAGTTTCTCGAACAGACAACGGGAGTTCGCTGGTTCTTCCCGGGGTCTCTCGGGGAAGATGTGCCCACCCGAAAGAATCTGTTGTTCAAGCGCGGGTGTCGTACCTATCACCCGGGATTTGCATGGCGCGCGGTTGGAGAAAATGATATTCCGAGCTGGACTTTGAATCACAAGATGGCGCTATTTCCGACAACCGGCGGACACGCCTACGACCAGTTGCTGCCAAAATCTTTATTTGCCCGAAAGCCGGAATTGTTTTCTCTGATTTATGGGAAGCGCCGAAAATTGCCTACGCAGATTTGTCATACATCGTCCGGCATTATAGATAGAGCATTAAACTACATTGACGAACAGATTCACAAAAAACCTGAAGCAGTAGCGATTTCATTTTGTCCAAACGATATGGGATATTTTTGCGAGTGTGACAAATGTCACGCGCTGGATGATGTGACGAAATATTACGATCATTTTGTAAAAGAGCCGCCGTATGGATATGGAGGGCCTGTTGCTGAAGCCCATCTAAGCGAACGTGTCTTTGGTTTCACGAATCGTGTTGCCGAGCGTCTGGCCAGGACGCATCCGGACAAATATCTGATTTGTTATGCTTATGGCGCGTATCGTTTCCCTCCAAAAGGTATGAAAATTCGTGATAACGTGATTATTTGGTTAACGCATACCTGTGTCGGCATGTTCAATGCGGAGCGGCGCCGGATTGAGATAGAAATGTTTCGACAGTGGCGAAAAGTGGCGAAGCATGTTGTTATTTACGAAGCCCTGGCCAACCAGTGTTGGCCGTGTCTGCCCAGGGAGGTTTCGCCGCTTGTGGCTGATCAGTTCAAGTTGATAAAGCGTTTCGGCATGGAAGGCTACTACACGCAGATGTTCGGCGACTTTGCGACGAATTTACCGTCTTACTATCTAGCCGCGCGACTGACATGGGATCCTTATCGTGATGAAAAAAAAGAGCTACAGGAACTTTACCGTCGTGGCTTTGGGGCTGCGGCGCAGCATATCGCCGCGTACTATAAAGTTCTCGAGAACGCATGGCGCGCCAAAACGGAAGACGGGTCTTTGCCGTGGGCGCGATCAGTGATTGCGACCAAGCGCCAGTACGGTATTTACAGTCTTGTTTATACCCGGCGCGTAATGTCGGCCGCTCGGGCTGCGATAGATAGAGCAAAAGCCGCTGTGCGCGGCAAAGGTGTTTATGCAAGACGCGTACAATTTGTCGAAGCCGGATTAAAATACACTGAGTTAATGATGGATGCCGTTCACGAGTGTATAGCGATCGAGGACATGAATATCCCGTTGTTGTACACAGCGCCCTGGCTTAAGCCTGCGTATCCATATGACTACGTCAAAATTCTCATGTTGGGCAATTGCGACCGACGCGTAGTCGCTCATGCGTGTCGTCGCGCTTTGACGGCATTTGATCGGGTAGATCGTTTCGTAAAACCGTTTAACGGCAAATATATTTTAGCGCCTGATATCGTTGCGCGAAGCAGCCGCGATGGAGTTCGGGAAATTTTGCGCGAGATCCTGAAAATAGCGGAAGTAAAAAACCCTGACCGAACACTTGAACGAAAAATGTTCGTGACAAACGAAATCTAACTTCACGAGCGAATCGGAAGCAAAAGAGGGATTATAAGCGTTTCACGAATGACTCGATTCGTTTAACGGCTTCCTTGATTTCAGACATATCAGTTGCGTATGAGCAACGAATAAAGCTTTCTCCTGACGCTCCAAATGCCGTCCCCGGAACACAGGCGACGCTTTCTTCGTCGAGCAAACGCAGAGAGAATTCCTTTGACGAGAGTCCGCAATTGGCAATTGATGGGAACGCATAAAACGCTCCTTTTGGAATGTGGCACTTGAGTCCGATTTCGTTCAAGGATGCACAGATAAAATTGCGTCTGCGTTCATATTCGCTTTTCATTGCCAAAGTATCGGCCGATCCGCCTGCCAAAGCTTCAATTGCGGCTTCCTGACTGAGAACCGGCGCACACATCATAGTATACTGATGTATTTTCATCATTGCCTCGGTCAATGTCGGTGGCGCGCAGGAGAAACCGATTCGAAACCCGGTCATAGCCCATGTTTTGGAGAAACCGTTCAGGAATATGGTTCTATCGCGCATACCGGGCGCGGACGCTATGCTGACGCGTTCTCCTTCATAGGTAAGTTCAGAATAGATCTCATCGCTTATCACAAGAATATCGTGTTCGATTGCGAACTCGGCGATATCTTCAACATCTTGCCGTGTCAATATCGCTCCTGTCGGATTGGTCGGGAAATTAAGGACAAGCGCTTTTGTCTTGTCGGTGGTTTTTTCTTCAAGCATTTTACG
>JAFGTH010000081.1 GCA_016934225.1 Lentisphaerota bacterium
GGCAAGCGTGACGCCGTTGTCGGACCGATGGAACTCCACGACATCGGCAACGCCGACCAGCCCGAGTCTCAGCGAGCGCAAGCGAAGGCCTCGCGCCACGCGCACGTCGCCGCGCGTTTCGTTTTCGGCTTCGTGTACATGGTCGTGCAGGATTCTGCCTTCCACGGTCAGGCGATTCTCGTCCCAAACCTGTTC
This sequence comes from Lentisphaerota bacterium, assembly GCA_016934225.1. Classification (GTDB taxonomy): domain Bacteria; phylum Verrucomicrobiota; class Kiritimatiellia; order UBA8416; family JAFGTH01; genus JAFGTH01. The sequence goes on from JAFGTH010000081.1 coordinate 196, forward strand.
CACGTGAATCAGCGCACACTGCCGCTCGCAGAACACAAAGTGCTGCAGGGCGGAGATGGGGAGCAGATCGTCTTCTTCATAATAGGTACTATTTCTTTTCATAGGTCCTATTCTCTTGAGATTCTCTGCGATAGCGCAGGCGCGCGGCGGTCATGCGCTCCGACATGCCGCCCCTTTCGATGAAGGTCTGTTCGATCTGCTTTATGAGCCGGTCGAGCAGATAGGTGGCCTGGCAAACAAGGCAGATTGCCGTGTTTGCGGCGACCTCGGGCTCCTTTTCTTCAACATAGGGCCTATAGTTCTCATAGGACCTATTCTTCAGATAAGCCAGCTTGCGCACTGTTTGTGCGCGCGGGTCGTCTTTGGGCCATTGCGGCAGATTCCGTTGACGCAGGAAATCGCGGTAGTCCGCGAGCAGCTCTTCCAGACTGGCGCGCGCCACGCCGGTGAGTTTCAGCTCGGTCTTGCTTGAAATGCCGGCGGCCGCGCTGGCCTCGACGATGTTCTGCTTGCCGCTGCGCGCTGCCTGCACCATCTGATCGTGAGTGCGTGAGCGTGGGCTGATGAACCGGTTGCAGAACGCAACTGTGGCATCGTAGGCGATCTCGGCGGCCTGATGCGCTTTCAGACCGCCGTAGCCGCCGTGCCGGTTGACGATTGCGCCGCCGCGTCCGCCGTTGGGCGCCAATTGCGTTAGCGCCCATTCGGCGGCTTCACGAGGCGCCGGATCGGTGCCATTGAGCAAAGCGTCAAGCTCAGGGCGCAGAGAAGCCAGATCCAGCTTGCCCGCGAGCCGCGCCGCCAGTGCGCGCACATCAGAGGACGGGTTTCTCAGCAACTGGGCCACTTCTTCGCCCGGTCCTGTGTGTGACATGACTTGCTTCCCTTCTTCTCGCAACTCACACTGTTTACGCCTTCTTCAGAAATGCCGTCGCCGTTACGATCGGTATTCCCCGGAAAGCTCCCAGATCGAGCAAATGCCGATCACCGGAAACGATTGTCTCTGCCGAAGCCGAGACCGCACAGGCCAGAACCCGATCGTCACTCGGGTCCGCGCCGATCACAACGCTCTCAAGCGGCTTCGGCATGACGATCATTGTATGCCGGACCACCCACCGAAGAATGTCCTGTCGAGCAATGCCTGCTCGACGGAGCACTGACACCAGCTTGGGGTAGCGCAGAACCCGATCAAGTTCATCGAGCAGTTCCCGGCTTGTGAAGGCACAGATCTCTTCGGTTTCCATATCCGCCAGCAGTCGTCGGGGCTTGCCGTCCCAGAGGAAGCCGGAAACCAGGACATTCGTATCGCACACGATCCGTTTCATTTCCGGCCGTATTCTCCGTGGGCCTCGTGAATGATCATGTCCAGATCGCTGGGGGAGAGATCATAGCCCTTCTTCGCCGCATCCAGTTTCTTCGTTATTTCCTTCAGTGAAGGAACGGTTTTCGCGCGTGGGAGCGCCGGCTCGTCCGGTTGTATGATTTTGAAGACGGGTTTCGAGTTGCGCACAACGACAAACGTGTCTCCCTCCTGCACCTGATTGGCGATTGTGGCAAGCGATACGCGGATATCCTGCATTGAAATGATCCTGATCATCGTGCTTCCTCCTGTCTTTTAGAGTCGTATGACATTACGCACGTCATACCATACGGTTTATCGTATGGAATGTCAAGGCCGGAAAGCCATGCATCGCTAGTGAACCCATATATCGGGTCTACACCATCTCGATAGCCTCGACTCCCGGCGGCGTACTCTTCTTGATCGCGTCGATTGACGTGACATCATAGTCCGCAAACGCGCGCGGGGGTTTTGTGTCGTCCTTAAAAACCATCAATAACCTCGGGCTGTGGCCCGCCAATATCGCTGAAAGGCAAAAGTTCTCCATTCTCTTTGATCTTTAAGCTTTGATGCACTTTCGCGGAGGAAACTTGGCCACTTGGGCAATTGTGTTCCCACCAGATGACCTTCAATACCTCCATACTGCCTTCCGGCCGCGCCGATGAAGCGTCATTCTCAAACAACTTGGGCAGAACGTTTTTGATGGCTTTTGCATCTTCATCGCTGAAACCTGTTTTTACGGCCAATTGCGGATTCATACTGCCATAGAAGACGTAGATACCGTTATCCACGCGATGCTTCATGCCCATTGTGTCTGATCCGCGTTTTGTTCCGTCACCCTCGCCGCTGACGCTCTTTGTAATCTGACTGCTCGTTACACTGACCTGAGTCCTGCTAAATGCAGGATGCACAGAGACCGGCCCTCTGATGCCTATAGAAACACCCTTGTCATCTCCGCTGGCTTCACGATCTTTGGCCTTTCCCTTTTTGGCCGTGAAAGCAAAAAGTTGGCCAAACGCCCTAACATCAAGCCAGGTGGAGCATGCTAAAGAAGCTTTTTCATCCGCAGCCTTCACTTTCGATAGAACTCTATCGGCACGATCGCGCAGACTGGTGCAAGCGTCTTTTTTTCTGTCGTCGGATTGGACAAAGATCTCCTGCCCGGCGTCCATCAATCTATCGCGAATCTTTCGCTTGATGCATACGTCGGAAAGCTCACCCAATCCATCGTACGTCGTACGTGGTCGATTTCCGTTTAGGGGATCTCCGTTGGGATTGGCGTTTGTAACTCTAAAAACAACTGCGAAATCTATCTTGTTCTTGAGACTCATAATCTACTCCTGTTCTGCGGTTTGCGGAATTGTTTCTTGTTCGTTTGTATCATCAGAAGTCTGAACATCATTGGCGCTATCTGCTCGGAGAGCTGCTCGTTGAGCATGATAGCCAAGCAAGAATTCGCCAGTCAGGGGTGTGTCGGCAACAAACTCATCGGCATTGAAAGCGGCCATTATTTCATCAATACATGCGAGCTGTTTGTGCGCACGCCCACCGAGCCTAGCTTTGTATGGTGCTAAAGAAAGCTCAATTGTTCGCCAAGTGCTGCAAGGATGATCAGCAAAACGCTGCATCATTCGCGCTGCATTGGTTGGTCTTTTTTCGTTTGCCAACCATAAAGCCAATGATTCAAGACTATCTGCGGCAGCCAAAAGCCTCCCATAGAGATAGTCCCGTGTTTTTCGATCAGCCGCCAGTGTCATCGTGTAGTTCCTTTCTTTGTTGTGATGTCTATATAGAGCACACGCGATCCCAAGTGCCTTTTCAAACTCCCAATGATCAAGCCCGCTTCTGTTGCGTGCCCGACGGACGCAAGACTCGACAAGGTCTCGTGGAATTGGCGTTCCATCCACAATACAGGGCAATAGTCGTTCTATGGTCGCCTTTCTGAGTTTTTCATCCAGCCGCCGCCCATATGCACATTCTGCAATGTCTCGTGGTGCCGGCGCGCCTACAAAGATCCTGTCTTTTCCAAAATACTGACGCCAGACACAGCCATTGTTTAGATCATGCCAAGCCATTACACGCTGGAGAAATTCGGAACCAGTCAGTTCGCGGTAGAAGCTGACAGCCATTCGGCCCGGCGTAGCCGAATCCAGCCCCATGATTAGCACATCTTCTGTAGCGCCAATCTTAGCCGAATATCCTCCGATTAATTCCTTCAGCGCTTCGCCAATTTCTTGTGCGGTATACTCGGATTCTCGTTTAACTGTTTCTTCATGTCCCTTAAACAACATGGAGAATGTGTCAGCAATTGGGTCTGGGACATCAACACCGGAAACAGCCCATGCCACTATAGCTTGATCACCGTCACGTCGGCCTTGACGAGCTATCAGCCATCGAAGGGCGTTGTGCGATTTTTGCGTGACGTCGATTCCAACACCACACGCCTCCTCGGCTTTGAGAAACCGTCCCCTGAATGTAAAACCAGATGAATCGTTTGAGGAAATCAGTTTTGCCTTGTCACCGTCGTTACGCAGTTTGGCTGGGTGTTGATCCGCCAAACTAGAAGTTTGCCCAGTAACATAACATAGACCCTTGGTGTTGGATTGATTACCGCAGTAAGTTATCCACGATTGCCACAATATTCGGTCGTTCCAAACATCAGATTGTGGATCTCTCGGACATTCTACGCGCCATCGTAAAAAGGCATCTGCCTGCCAAGGCTTACTCTTGCCTTTTGAGTCGGTTCCACCAGGCAACAAATAGAACAACTCGGGAGCAGTGCTTGTTTCGCTATTCCACTGATTGATCAACTGCTTTCTTGCATCAACATGGAGAATGCCTGCATTGACAAGATCGGCAATGACTCGCTTCTTCATTACATATTCCGCAATAGCCCGCAGTTTGGAGTTGGTGCTATCAGCGCGCCTCCAACTGTTCAGCAAAGTGCTGTACTTGTCAAAACATGCGTCCTTTTCTCCGCCGAATGCCGTATAGTCGGCCGCAACATACTGTAATTTATCGCATAAAGGATGGGGCGTAACGCCGCTTGTTCGACCACTTGATGCCTCAGTGCAAGGAATAATGGTTCGAGCATCCGTCTTGGTGACGACCGAGGCGCGTAAAAATTCACCTTCGATATCCAAAATAATCTGAACTTGAGCTTTCTGCGTTGTGTGGCAAACCGGCAATAATGGAACATCGCCACACCCAATAGAATTTATGTTGTTCTCATAGGTCTTGTACAGTTTCTCGATCCAACTCATGACTGCACCTCCATTTCTGCAATCAAAACAGGCTCCTGTAAGCCATCCGATTGGGGCGGTTTTGGGGTCATTTCTCGTACAAACTTGCGGATACAGCAATCCTCCGGTCTAAGAAATGTCACCACGCCATTGATCATAGTCGGTCGCCAGAAACGGGCGTGCAGACGATATTTCTCTGATTGGTCCGGCTTTCCATCTTCGTCGGTCTTTCCAGTTTCATCGGGATAATCGAAACCGTGGAACATAATGCCGTACGCCAGTTCACCGGCCGTGTCGTAATGGCCTTGCCCCGCGCCAAAAACACATGGCTCAACATACCCCTGGCATTCACGGGTTCCAAGAAAGATGTCTTGTCGTCCACCTTTCTCAATCATTCGCTTGGCAATATCCCAATGTTTCCCATCAATCCGGTCTTTGGCCATGTCTTCACGAAACAGATTCCATTCAAAGTGAGCTTGAACCTGATATTCGACATCCAAGAGATAAGTGTAAATTGAAAGCGTATGAAATGATTCCTCCTTCTTCTTGGATGGATCTTTCATGCTTGGGTAGACACCGGAGTAATTCACTGGCTTAACATTCTTCGCCTGAGTGCGAATCTGGTTCATTACCCGCACCTTGTCAATAATCCATGTGAAAGTAGGTTTCCAGTACACCGACTTTGCAACTCCTTTGAGCGCTTCATAGGTCGGGATATGGTACGAGCATTTTTCGCCTCCGATTTTAGTCAGCGGATCGGTGAAGAGTGCGAGTTTACCTCTAACCATGAACTCCACTTGATTCTTCA
>JAFGTH010000082.1 GCA_016934225.1 Lentisphaerota bacterium
ATGATTTTGAACGATATTCCGGCACTGAGAGAGATTGCCGGCGAACAGGCTGTTTATATAAAACAACGTGATAAGTATGAAACAATTGCCGGACGCGCTATCAAGGCTTTTGTGGCCAGTTCTCGCTTGGTTGTCAGAAAAGAGATAATGCGCACCTACTCGTGGGATGCCATATTTGAGTCAAAAATCAAGCCTCTTGTTACCCGGCCGGACAAATTTTGGAAATAAGGAAATGCAGCGGTTACGGAGAAGCGCGCATTTTCCTGCGGCGACCAACATTATGCACCGCATTCAGATGTCAAAAACATTTTTATCCTGATCTTGACGCAGGGATTCTTTAAACGGATATTCCAAGTCGGATATCAATGTTGTCCTGTTACGATTATTGATGTTGTCGAGCAAGAGTCCGATGATTGCGATTATAGATTATAAGGCAGGAAATCAGACCAGCGTTAGATTGGCGCTGGAATCACTCTCGGCATCCGCGGAAATAACGGACAGGAAAGACACAATACTATCTGCGGATCGTGTAATATTCCCCGGAGTTGGAGCTGCAGGCTCCGCAATGCGGAGGATCAGTGAATCAGGCCTTATCGAGACGATACACGAAGTAATCAATCGTGGGATTCCTTTTTTGGGAATTTGTCTGGGCTCTCAAATCGTGCTCGAGCGCTCGGAGGAAGACGGCGGAACTGATTGCATCGGCCTGGTAGCCGGTACTGTGAAACGGTTCCGACCGTCTGGCGGTAAGGACAAGATTCCGCATATGGGGTGGAATAGCGTAGAATTGCTGCGCGTACATCCCGTATTTGCCGGCATAGAGAACAACAGCGAGTTCTATTTTGTCCACAGTTATTACCCTGTGCCTGAGAACACCGACTGCGTTTTAGGCCGTACGAATTATTCCGATATCGAATTTGCGTCGGTTATAGCCTCCGGGAATCTCGTAGCAACTCAATTTCACCCTGAGAAATCCGGACGGATCGGGCTGCATGTTCTCGAAAACTTCTGTCGTTGGAGCGGTAAATGTTGACCAAACGCATAATTCCGTGTCTTGACATCAGGAACAAACGCGTAACAAAAGGCGTACGGTTTCAAAACAACGTTGATCTGGGTGATCCTGTTACCTTGGCGGCCAAATACTATGACGAAGGTTGTGATGAGCTGGTATTTTATGACATCACCGCTTCAGCCGAACACAGGCCTGTTGATATCAAAATGGTAGCCGAAGTGGCTGCTTGCGTCAGGATACCGTTTGCGGTTGGTGGAGGAATCTCAAGCATGAGTGATATATCGCGGGCTCTTATGGCCGGTGCGGAGAAGGTGTCTGTCAACTCTTTGGCGGTAATAAATCCGGACATTATAGCCGAAGGCGCAAAAGCGTTCGGATCACAGTGTATCGTGCTGGGAATGGATCCGATCGCGGTAAACAAACCGGACATATGTCCAAGCGGTTATGAAATCACAATTCGTGGATTTCGGGAGTATACAGGGCTTGATGCTCTTGAATGGGCAAAGAAAGCTGAGGGTCTCGGCGTCGGGGAAATTGTGGTGAATTCCGTAAATGCGGACGGAACGCGCGAAGGATTTGAAATCAATCTAACTCGAATAATAGCTGAGAACGTGCGCATTCCGGTCGTTGCATCCGGAGGCGCCGGGCATCCCGGACATCTGGTATCGGTCTTTAAGGATGCTGACGCAGATGCCGCCATTATTGCCGGCATGATCCATACAGGGGAATATACTATTCCTCAAATAAAGAAATCGCTCCACGCTGCCGGTATTCCTGTCAGACTGCGTTGGTAATTGTCGCGGGTCATTGTCTGTAGATTGGCTATCGCGGCTTCAGAAGTTGAGACGCCGTTTTGACGGGCAATTCGTATCCGTTTCGTCTGCATGCTTTTACAAGTCTGTTGTAAGCCTGATAGACTGTTCGTCCTTCGGTAAGGTGGTTTCTGATTATGGCCGCATAGCCCTTACGATTGGCTATTTTAAAGAATAATACATCGTTCAAGCGAAGTTTTTTCAGGGTTTTCATTTTCATTTGTTTGCCCATGATTCTTGCAGATCCCTCCGTTTGTCTTCATTACCGTAATTTAGCCTGTTAAAGCATAACTTTGTTGATACGAAATAGCGGTTGATAACACAACTTTTTTGTGCTCCACGGCATCCGGTTAATTTGCTATAAATTGAAATACGGCAAAGCTAATTTGTTAGAAGATGCAATGTGCCGAGTTCTGTCGCTTTGCAATGGGGAATTAGTATGCGGTTCGGGCAGGTGTGAGTATGAACGAGGACAGAATCAAACTCCTGCAGAAGATGCCGATATTCGGCGGTATTAGAAATGATGTGCTCAGTGTTCTGCTGAAGTACTGCAATAATGTAGTCGTTGAACGCGGAAATTTTTTCTTTCGCGAGAATGAATCTGCGGCGACAATGTTTGTGATTGAAAAAGGGAAAGTGGCCGTTCTAAAAGCATGGCAGGGACACGATTACCTGCTGGCCTATCTCAAGACCGGAGATTGTTTTGGCGAAATGGAGCTCATTGATCTGTGCGCCAGATCTGCGTCCGTGCTGGCGGTCGAGGATTGTGTTGCAATCGAAATACCCGCCACGGCATTGCACTACGTGTACAAAGAAGATCCCAAACAGTTTGCCATGATGTACATGAACATGGGCCGTGAAGTTTCCAGAAGATTGCGTGTTGCAGACGAAAAACTGTTTCAAACAAGAGTGGAAGCAAACCTGATCGAAGGGCGCTACGTGTTCGAGAACAAAGACCAACAAACTTAACCAAATTAATTGGTTTAATAATGTCGGTGCCGACAGAACGCTCGAAATCATAATTTTTATCGAGTCAGGCACCTTTGAGATTGTTCAGGTGATCGAGAAAGCCGCATGCTTTGCAGTTCATTTGATTGCCGAGGCAGAAATCATTAAAAATCTGTAACAGGCCCTGTTGCGACAGACCGTTTTCGTGGAGCGCTGGGTTATGATCGCGCCCGAACAGCATGACGGCGGTGTGGCGTATGAAGGTGTTGTCTTCCGACGGAGGAAGATGGTCAAGCAGGTTTGTTACCGATCCGCCGGAAGCCGCTACGAAAGGTATTACAACATTCGCCACAATTCCGGCAAGGCGATGTGCGCCGGTTAATGCAATTGTTGATTTGCAGATGCCTCCACCGAACACAAGACGCTTATCCCAATAATCAAATATCATGGCTTCGCGAATTGCCTGATACACTACCTTGAACCATAATTTTGGGTTGGACGTGTCGAGCAGTGTCAGGTTTTCGGCTATGCGCGGTTTATGCGTGAAAAGCGTTGCCGCTGCCGCAAGCCGACGTACGGGGTGATTCTGAGGGCGTAGCCCGGCAATCTTCCATTCCGAGGCGCTCATAACTTTGTTCTGTTGTTGAGGGCGCAAACGCCACCATTTATCCCAGAGCATGCGCACAAACGTTTTTGTCTCGGCATCCCATCCGCTTTGTATATCTGCTGGAAGCAGGCCTGACGTCCCAAGCAATAAAACATAAGCCTTGGAAACATCGCCGTTACTTTCCTGCAGCAGCATTTCAAGTGGAATCATTCTGCTGAGTGTCCGGAATTGCGTCGAGTTGTTCTTGTAACCCAATGCAGTCATTATCAACTCGTAAAAGGATTGATCCGGCCCTTTGTTCTGTATGCTTCGCAGAACTCGCGCCGTCTTCAGGCGCAGTCGTTCTTCTCCTGCGGCGACAAGAATGGCGGCATGATCATCGCTCGGCATTCTGGAAAGAATTTGCGCGCATGGAGGTTGCGTTAGAAATGGCGCGTAAGGATAGGCGAGGATGTCTATATCTTCCAGATATATGGAACAGTCGGGCAGAAGAGAATCGCGCAGATTTATAGTGAGCATGCCGGGCAATGCATCCGAACCGCGTCTGTCACTGAAGTATGTAACATGAACACGAACATTGTTATATCTCCTGTCGCCATCATGACCGTGCGATTGCCAGTCTTCAGGACGAATGTGTATTTCGACATCGCCGCGTATCAATCGTTGCTCCGGGCCGACTCTGAGAATTGCCCCCAAGAAATCGGGTCCCGCTTCCAGATTCCAGCGACCCGGATATTCCACTACGATATCCTCTCCATTCGAGGAAATCAATGTGCTCGGTCGAATTGTCGAATCGGACCACAAACACTGCAAATGTCGTTCGGTATAATTGAAATTTTCCCGGCGAATGTTGTTTTCTCTGATAGTATGCCGTTCAATACGATTCCGACCCGGATAGAACAACGATCGCGGGAATGCTTCGGTCTGGGGTAAAGGCATGGGCATATTCCCTCCCTGGATTATCAATGTTCAAGTGTTTGATATGGCGAAATGTGAAGCACTTTATCTTTTCCGTACGCCCACTCTTTGATCATGGGCGAAGCATGCATTGATTTGTCAAGCTATTCCCATTTGAAGCAGAAGTCAATAACCGGCCATTTTTAAATATGCGCAAAAGTCAGGACACGATGGCGTCTTGTTATCACGGAGCGGCTACTGGATGGTCTTGTACGCTTTAAATGTGATGGTAACAACAGTTCCTACCCCTGGCGAACTTGCAATTTCAACAGTGCCGCCATGCTCCCTGACGATGCTTTTAACCATAGCAAGGCCCATTCCCGTACCATGATCGCCCTTGGTGGAGAAGAAAGGTTTGAAACATTCCTGGCGGACTTCTTCCGGCATGCCTGTGCCATTGTCTTTTATCGTTATAATCACCTCGGAACCGGTGTTTCGGGTGGCTATCTCGATTTTTCCGCCTTTAGGCATTGCATCCGCAGCATTGAGAGTCAGATTCAATATCATTTCGTGCAGCTCGGTCTTATTGCCGGTGATCTCTACATCATTTCCGAAATCGCGGATGATTTTTATTCGATCGTTGCCTGAATGGTTTTGATATAACCAGCGCATACGGGCAAGTTCAATTGCTTCATCAATAATTCCGTTTATTTTAATTCGCTCCTTATGCGCTTGTCGCGTGGCATTGGAGCAAAAATCCTGCATGCGCCGCACCAATTCCGCTCCATGCGAGGCGGCATTTCTGATGGCGAGAAGATTTTGTTTGGCATCTGTTACATTTTCCAATTCTTGCATATCTTCAAGCATCAAATCGGTGCAACCAAAGATAGGAGAGAGGAGATTGTTGAAATCATGGGCAATACCGCTTATCAACTGTCCGAGCACATGGAGTCTTTCGTGTTTGATTGCTTTTTCGTGGGCTTTTTCCAGTTCCTGCAATGATACACGCAGTTTTTCATTGTTTGTCTTGAGTTCGCGAGTCCGATTGTTTACTTGACGTTTCAATACAAGACTAAATATGACAAACAATAGCGCAATAAGAGAAATGACCGAAATTGAATAGATAATGAACCGGGGAATGTGCCACTCCGGGTTCTTGTGCAACCAACGGCTCAATGAGTCGTAGTAGACCGAATTGGGATTGTTCATCATGGCGACCATATGATGATCAATGCAATTGAGAAGTTCGGCGTTCCGGCCTTTCGCGGTGATGAAATAAAGGGACGTCGGAAACAAGATTATCGGAGTAGGAATCAGAGTGTCGGTTCTTTCTTTAGAATACCCGTAGAAACGACTGGCAATAACCGCGTCAGCCTCGCCACGCTCTACCATGCTTATGGTGCTTGCGTATTCAGGCAGCGAAATTATTTCGATAGAAGAAAGGCCTAATTCATTCTGGAGATATTTGCATGTTTGTTGCTGTATGGAGCCTTCCAAAACCGTAAGTTTCTTGCCTTCAAGTTGTGCAAGCGAGTTAATAAAATGATCCTTCCTGCAGAATACCTGAAGCCATGAACTAAGAATTGGAAGCTTATTGAAGTCGAAGTGCAGGTTTCTTTCTTCTGAGAACGCCACATCGGGCATCAGATCAATATCGCCTTTTGATATACGATCAAGACAATCGTGCCAAGCGCCGCTTACGTAGGTGATTTGCCATCCTTCTTGTTCTGCGACGGATTCGACAATATCAATGAATATGCCGCGAGGCGCTTTTTTATCCCCTCCTGTCATTATCTTGGGCGGATTGTCGTAAACACCCACGCGTACTGGACGTGCTTGAGATGTTCCTGTAATGATAAGTGTTATAATCGGTAGAATCAGCAGAACAACATCTGAGCGTAAAAAAAGCGCCCGGCCGAAGAGCTTCATTCTCAAGTCCTTAATGCGATCCAAAATCTTGGCGCTGTTGTTG
>JAFGTH010000083.1 GCA_016934225.1 Lentisphaerota bacterium
AGCCGGACGGAATATCTTTTTTATACACATGCTTTCGCAATATGTTGCCCATGCCGCCAGCTACCATGATCGGCTTGTGGTAACCACGATAGCGTCCATTGTATTCTTGCTCAAATGTCTTGAATAAACCGAATAACTGCGGACGCCCATACTCGTTCCCGAAACCCGCGCTACCGATCGGACCGTCCGTCATGATCTCGAGCGGTGTGGCAAGTCGTTCCGGAAATTCTGCATATTCCTTTTCCCACGGCATGACAAAACCGGGAATATGTAAGTTCGATACGAAAAATGCGCTCAAACCGGCTTTGCTCTTGCTGCCCACGCCTGTTGCACTTTCGTCACGAATTTCCCCTCCTACTCCGGTGGCGGCGCCGGGGTAAGGTGAGATCGCAGTCGGATGATTGTGCGTCTCCACCTTCATAATTATGTCTATGCAATCCTGTTCGTAACAATAGTTGTTACCGTTACGGCGATCCACACGAAATAAATCACTGTCAAAACCTTCAACAACACCCGAATTATCTTTGTAGGCAACAAGCGTCCCGACAGGATTCCGATCATGTGTGTTCTTGATCATGCCGAACAGCGAATAACTACGACGCTGTCCGTCAATAATCCAATCGGCATTGAATATCTTGTGCCGACAGTGTTCTGAATTAACCTGGCCGAACATGACCAACTCCACATCGGTCGGGTTTCTCGCTATTGCTTGATAGGCATTATAAAGGTAATCAATTTCGTCATCGCTCAAAGCTAATCCCATTTCAACGTTTGCCTTTTGCAACGTCTGTTTACCGCCGTGCACAATGTCTACCTCAATGAATGGTACGGGCGGCATGTGCTCAAACATGTCGAATACATCTTTGTAAACTCCCTGAGTCATCCTATCGTATAATATCGGCAGAACAGACTGGCATCGCTCCATCGGCAAAACGCCATCCGTACCAATTACACGATAATGAATTCCTCTTTCAACGCGCAGAACTTCCGAGATACCGCAATTTCTGAATATGTCAGTCGCTTTGGAGGACCATGGTGAAATAGTTCCTTTTCTGGGAATTACATAAAAACCGTCTTCTGCTTCAAAGTGCTCGTCTGCTTGAAGCAATGCTTGCGTCTTGGCTAACGCATCCGCTGAAAGTTCGTTCTTCGCGTCAATCATATAGACATATGACGCAGATACGTCCGCGATCGAACCGCCGACAGCTTTTCGAATCCTGTTAAGCAGCGCAATAAGTCGGAAACCTGATAATGCTGGTTCGCCTTGGAGCATCAAAGGTGTCAATGTACGTTCCCCCACACACATGAGCACAGAAGCGGACTTAATATCATTACCCTGACCCAACGTCAAGAGGTCAACCGCCTCGAATCAACGCCAGCAATTCCCGCGCGGCTTTTTCAGGGTCCGGAGCAGCAGTCACAGCAGTAACAACGGCAATAGTCCGGACGCCTAATGATACAAGATCGGGTATATGATTCTTTTTTATGCCGCCCATAACCGTAAATGGGATGCTGAGCAACTTCGAAATCTCTTTGACTCCTTCCATGCCAATAAACGAATCGAGATGATCTTTTGTTTTTGTCGGAAATACAGGCCCAAGGTTCACATAAGACGCGCCATCCGCTTCCGCCGATAAAGCCTCCGATCTATTGTGAGTCGAAGCGCCAATTATCATGTCAGGAGCAATAGCCCTGGCTTCCCTCGTCGGCAAGTCGTTCCGGCCCAGATGCACACCGTCCGCGCCAATCGCCATGGCTATATCTATGCGATCATTGATTATCAACAACGCCCCTGCGCGTGCAGTCATGTCGCGAACAGTGCGACCAAGATTTATCAGTTCGCGCATAGTTGAATTTTTCTCTCTGAGCTGAATAAGTTTGACTCCCGCCGCCAGCGCCGATTTCACGATCGGTATCGTCCCCCTGCCTGCGGAGAATTCAGCGGATGTTACAACATAAAGACCGGCAGCTCCGAATCGCGTCATTCGATCACGATGCTGTTGGGTTTCTTTCATTCCGTAAGCGCTATCACCGGTTTGTCACGTCCTGGCCGCGTTCTGATAATCATACAAATTCTCTGTGTGTTCAGTGCGAATACGCATACATACTTATACACTTGGATTACAAACGCCAGCCGATGCTAATTTTTGGTATGCGTACGCTTTAGACGTTCGATCTCATCTCTAAATTTTGCAGCATCTTCATATCGCTCGTCTTTCACAGCTTTTTCAAGATCGCGTCGAAGCACTTCGATCGGCGACAATTCTTTTTGGGAAGACGCAGTCTGTTTCGCTTCACTCGTAACTTCAGGCATCTCCTGCTCATCTTTCTGTTTTTGCTCTTTTTGATCCATATTGAGCGTTTCAATGACCTTTCCGGCCTCATCCATGACCTGCCGGGCCACATAGATCGGCGCGGAACATCTCAAGGCCAAAGCGATCGCGTCGCTCGGACGGCAATCCATCTCAGTTTCCATGCCATCCCGTTCCAAGATTAACCTGGCATAGAAAGTGGAATCTTCCAGTTTGCACACCTCAACCTTCTTGAGCCTGCACTCGAGACAATCAAGAACCTGTTTCAACAAATCGTGCGTCAAAGGACGCTGTACATGTGCGCCCTCCAGCACAATGGCTATTGCCTGCGCTTCCGCTGCGCCAATAAATATCGGAAGAGATCGTTCATCGTTAGCGCCCTTGAGAAGCACAACAAACCCAAGTTTGGAAAGAAATATCTGATCTACTTTTACCGGTATCACAACTGCCTCTTCATGTTGTCAACAATTCAGTATTATTGAGTTTTTCCAGTTTTTACTCAAACACAAAGGTCCGAATCGCAGGGTTCTCGCGTATATCGCGTTGAAGCAGACCATTTAATTTGCCGCATATCGGTCCCGGACAAATACTACCTATAGCATGCCCATCAAATGCCCTGACGGCGGTTACATCGCATGAGGTGCCTATTATCAGCATTTCAGCGGCGGCTAGAATATTGCCGCGAGTTATGTCTCCCTGACGCACATCGGACAAATCTCCGGAATCAACAAGTTCCGCAGCCAATTCAATCACCCGAATCATGGTTGTCCCTGTCAGAATTCTATCGCGCATCGGAAACACCAGCGCTGCGTCAGCCGTAATGATGGCCATGTTTTCTGTTGCGCCTTCAGCCAAATGATCTTTCTCGTCAAACATCGCCGCGAAATGCGCTCCAGCATCAAGCGCTTGTTTTTGCGCAAGAACATTCGGAAGGTAATTACAGCTCTTGGTCCGGGCAAACATGGATTCTTTCGGCATAATACTGCTAACGGCAACAACAGCGCCCTCTGGATGACTTTCCATGAAGGGAACACCTAATTTGCTCGCCACAATATACAGTTGCGAACCATCCGTATCATACGGACTTACCCCCATGCTCCCGGATCCCCTGGAAACAATTATCTTAATCAAACAATCTCTGTGATTACCTGCGCGCACTGTTTCCATTGTTATCTCAGGAATGTCCGACATGTTAAAACATGGTTTGTGATATAACGTCGCCACTCCGTGCGCCAGACGATCGAGATGCGCTGCCATATTGTAAATGGATCCGTTCACACATTTCAGAGTCTCAAAAACACCATCGCCTCTATGCACAATATGATCATCCACCGGTACCGTCATCAACACCGGATCCGTAACGATTCCATCATACACACTCGAATACATGGCATAATAGTTTCGGTGAAACGGCTTGCGTAAATCATTTGCAATCTCGCTGAAAGAAGACAATTCAATTTTTTTCATCGTTTCGCCTCGCACTAAGCGCCGCTCTATTTTCTAGTTGTTTTGCAATAAAATCGGCTTGAATATCAGAATGATATGAGCTTCGAACCAGAGGCGCCGACACCACTACCTTGAATCCGACTTTGTAGCCATAACGCAAATAGGAATCAAATTCACCTGGTTCGACATAACGAGAAACCGCAATATGCTTCTTGCTCGGTCGCAGATATTGGCCAACGTAGAAAATATCACAACCCGTGCCAGCGACTTCAGACATCAGTTCCTGCACTTCTTCGAATGTCTCTCCTAGACCAACCATTATACCGGACTTGGTTATTGCCCCATTGTTGTGAAACCATTTCAACAGATTTAGCGATCTGTCGTAGTCGGCATCTGGACGCACCTTGCGGCACAACGAACGCACTGTTTCGAGATTGTGTCCTACTATTTCCGGAGCGGCGTTCAAAACAAGCCGAAAAGAATCATCACGACCACGAAAATCCGGAATGAGCACTTCAACCCGCACACCAGGAACAGTTTCATGAATACATTCAATCGTTGCCGCCCATATTGACGCACCGCCATCATCGAGATCATCCCGTGTCACTGATGTAATCACCACATCCTTAAGTCCCATGGATTTGATTGCTTTCGCGACCATGTTCGGCTCCGATGCGTCGGGGGCACAAGGACGTCCGGAAGTCACATTGCAAAATAAGCAACCACGAGTACAAATATTACCAAGAATCATCAGTGTTGCGCGACCATGCCCCCAACATTCGCCCATGTTTGGGCACAACGCTTCTTCACAAACCGTATGAAGCCCGTTGGCATGAATTAATTCTCTTAATCTGACGAATTCCGCGCCACCACCCAGCTTTACCTTTAACCAATCTGGTTTTCGTTCAACCATCCACTCACCACTCCAGAATTCTATCTATGCCCCCATCACTTCGCCGAACTTCTCTATAATCAACCGTTTTGCGTCTTCCACTGTAACGCCATTCACTAATCTGTCCAACGACGTAACACCTTTGTCATGGATTCCACAAGGAACAATATATCGGTAATTATCCAAATTCACGGTTACGTTCAGACAGAATCCATGCATTGTAATATGCCGCGCCACCCTTACGCCAATTGCGCCAATCTTTTCATCGCCCACCCAAACGCCGCGATTAGCGGGATCACGACGACCTTCCACGCCATATTCGGCTAAAACGCGAATCAATATCTCCTCAAGACTGCTGACATACCATACAACTCTTTCGCCACGATCGCCCAAATCCATTATCGGGTATGCCACCACCTGACCGGGCCCATGATAAGTAATATCACCTCCACGCCCAGTTCGAATCAGTGGTATGCCGACTTCGGCCAATTTTTCCGGCGATGCTATAACATGCCGTTCGTCGGCGTTCCTGCCAAGCGTATATACAGGGTCATGCTCCAACAGAATCAACATGTCAGGAACAGCCCCGTTGCGTCTCGCTTCTACAATTCGATCCTGTTCGGCTATTCCAAACTCATATGAACATCTGCCAAGATCCAGTGTCTTGAATTTATACGTCATTAACAGTTCCAGCAAAATGAGTCCGCCCTGCGCCACATGTTCGCCCCAAATATGTCAGCCATGTCAAACAACAAAATCAAGAGCCAATGTGCCGACGAATAAAAACTGTTTCCTTATGCTCACAAGCATTTACATATCAGGCCGAGACTCACAATACAAAGATGCGTTGGGCACACCTAAACAGCTTCAATGCAACTTGGCGGCTTGGTCGCGATATTATACGTCACGCTCACAACGCCAGGCACTTCTTCCACAATGCGATCGGCAATACGTCGCAATGTGGAAAACGGTAGTTCCGTCGGATTTGCGGTCACCGCATCCTGACTGTCCCAACAACGAACTTCGATCTGTTTACCAAATTCTCTGGCATGGTTTCGAATGCCGGTAACCATGTCCTCGTGTAAAATAGCCAGATATTGAAACGCGCCGCAACCAGCAAGCTCATCTTCAACCACTTTCGTCGCCTTGCGGACAGTCTCAATTCTATCTGGTGTTGCTTCGCCTATCACTCTCGCGGCCAACGCCGGTCCTGGAAACGGAGGACGATCACTGATTTCTTTCGGCAATCCAACGGCGCGTGCCACCGCCCGCACGGCCGGCTTCCGAAGCTGCAAAATCGGCTCTACGACCTTGTACCCGAACGCCTTCTGTGGATCAATTCCTATCTGCTCAAAAACATTGTGCTGACGTTTAACACCTGCCGCGGTTTCTTCAACATCCGTATAGTTGGTGCCCTGCAACAACACCTTCGCACCGCTTTTTTTCACCAATTCCGCAAAAACATCCTTGTAAAACACTTGCGTTATTCCTTTTTCGCGTTTTTCTTCAGGATCAGTAATGCCTTTCAGTCCGGCAAAGAATTTTTTCTTCGCATCAATTATTTCAACCTTCACACCGAGATCAGCAAACCATTTGACAATTTGCTGAGCCTCGCCTTCCCGCATCAAACCGTTCTCTACAAAATATGTCTTCAATTTATCGCCAAGCGCTTTGTGGCCAAGCATCGTAACTACAGCCGAATCCACACCACCAGACAATGCGTTAACAGCAACTTCATTACCCACTTGCGCCTTTATTGATGCAACTTGGTCATTGATAAAGTTTCCCGTGTTAAGCTCGGATATGCTGATTTCCTGAATTGCCATTGTAATACTCCCATTTTATATCTGTTTCCGCGCAAATGACAGATCACGCACATACGTACCTTGCTTGCACATTGCCGCCGGTTCAAGCAAATTGTTTAATAGATTTCCAATATACGACCTGCTAACACCGTCGGTTCTTGACTCCTTGCTGTTTCGAATTATATTTTTGATTCTATTGGAGGTTACGGGTCATGAAATCTGCCTACGAATTAGCAATGGAACGGATAGGATTGAGCGAAAAGAAATACACAGATAAACAAAAAGACCAACTTGCGAAAATAGATAAAGAATACGACCAAAAAGTCAAAGAAACTCAGTTCGCCGCGGAAGATGAACTGCGGAAGGCCGCTGATGATACTGAAAAGATTAAACAAATCAAAACCCGGCTGGCAAATAACCTTGAATCGCTCGAAATTAAACGAGAAAAGGAAAAAGACAAGATTCGAGGATCCTGACGGCCATACCGAGAACAAAACATCTTGAATCGGAATAAACAGCTACTCCAATTAGCGGAACTCTAACCCGCTTATTTCAAGAGTTCAGACCAATTAAGGCCAGGTCATTGAGGATGAAGCTGTATGAACATACCGCGAATCCTCAATAACAGCGGCCTTGGCAGGCATGGACTCGCCTCTGGTAAAGAATTGAATGCATCTTCATTTCTTTCCCGGGACCATATTACAAACTGTATTTGCCAAACTATTCAACTGCTACACAAAGCCATTGTTCCACAACGTCTTATCCTACACGCACGTAATCCTGCATGAAATACGCGGGCTGAACGTTGTCGCGGCGGCAATCAATACCCTCCGTGTAAACGACAATCGTAGCCATGCCGTAACAGCTTGAGATCTGTCAAACGACAATATCCCAAGTATTCGGGCAATTTTGTTCGTTCCATAGAGCTACATGTCATGGCGGTATGTTGACTTGATGTACCATGTTACGTATAGTCTCGCCATTTGTCAGAGAAATAACCATAGTTGAATATCCTGTTGGAAGAATATTGAGACAGGATTACAGTTATGAAATAGGCGAAACACCTGAAATCCTGCAGGCGAGATCGTCGTTGGCTTCAAAAATGGCGCGGAGGGGTGGCAGAGTGGACTAATGCGCATGACTCGAAATCATGTGTACCGCAAGGTACCGGGGGTTCGAATCCCTCCCCCTCCGCCAACCCGCGTCCTCGCGGGCTTGACCGTGTGGCTTCGCCACTTCAACGCTTCGCTCTTGTTATCCCCTGACGCCGTCCCCGGCGTCCCCGCATGAGCCGCGCCGGGCAAGCTCGGCACGTCTCATGC
>JAFGTH010000084.1 GCA_016934225.1 Lentisphaerota bacterium
AAATGCCGATAAGTGTACTGGATGCGGATTATGCGAAAGAGTTTGCCCCGTCGCAGCTATTACAGTAGAAAAAATTGCGGTCGTTAACGCCGCGAAATGCACAGGTTGCGGTCAATGCGTAGCCGAATGTCCACAGGAAGCACTGATTCTGAAGAAAAAATGATCAAATTTGCAACGATACAACTTCATGCCATCCTTGATCTGCTCGAGTTGAAAAAATCTCATAAATAGTTAATTAATTAGATTGATGTATTGATGCTAATTAGTATGGTTGAAATAATCAAATTGGGGGAAATATAATGGCAGCAAAAGTAGATACAGAAAAGTGCACCGGATGTGGGTTGTGTGTAGATGTTTGCCCAACTGAAGCAATTACCCTGACAAACGACAAGGCAAAGGTAGATGCCGAAAAATGTGTGGATTGCGGACAATGCGTGGAAGAATGCCCAAACAACGCGATCAGCATCCCATAGGATGGATGCCTTTCGAACAACTAGCCGATCGCTACGACGCATGGTTCGAAACCGACAGGGGTAACCATGTATTTGAGATCGAAGTTAATTGTATCCGCGAGCTATTGAAGGGCATGCCCCGCCCATGGCTTGAAGTAGGCGTAGGGACAGGCCGGTTCGCCGCAGCGCTCGATATGGACGAAGGAATTGATCCGAGTTCGGCAGTTCTAAAATATGCGGCGGAGCGCGGAATTCAAACGCGTGTCGGCAAAGCCGAACAGCTACCCTACCCTGACCACCGATTTGGAATAACACTTTTGGTCGTAACAATCTGTTTCCTGCAAGATCCGGCTCGGGCATTATATGAATGCCGCAGGGTATTGAAAGAAGATGGACACATGATTCTTGGGCTGGTTCCGAAAGATAGCCAATGGGGAAAACTTTATGCTCAAAAAGGCGCCGCCGGGCATCCCTTTTACTCGGTTGCCCGATTCTATACAACCAAACAAATAATCCAACTCGCTGAAGATGCCGGTTTCTATTTTGACCGGGCAACCAGTTGTCTGTTTGAGCCCCCCGATCAAGATGTTGAAACGCACAAGTCGCTTCATGATGGAATAGAAGAAAACGCCGGTTTTGTGACTATGCGTTTTAGCGTTAATAGAAAACATGGGGGAATAAATGCCAATATACGAGTATAAATGCGATAAATGCGGAAAGATCTTCGAGCATCTGGCGCAAAGGGCTTCGGATCCGGCCCCGAAATGCCCGAAATGCGGGGCAAAAAGGCCGAAAAAAATGCTGTCAACATTCAACGCCGGAACAAGTGCCGGATGGACAAATGCTTCATGTTCTACCGGAACTTGTCCGACAGGAACATGCCCGTTAGCTTAACGAAAAGAAAAAAGCGCATGTTAAACACTAATTTGAAACATCTCGAGTCAGCACAAGAGATTGAAAACGTTCTTGCAATGAACGAAAACGTCATGATCTGTTGCGGACGAATGGGACCAATGTGTATTCCTGTTTATAAAATTATGGAACAAATCGAATCCATGTATCCACATGTCGCATTCTATGACCAGGATTTCGACATCCCGGCAGCAAACTTGATCAGGCAATTACCGGAATGTTCGGGTTTCAGAGGCTTGCCGTTCACGGTGTACTTCAGAAAAGGCAAAGTGGTCAAAGCCACAACCAGTATTCAAACCAAGGCGCAAGTAATGGATATATTGGATAAGGAGTTCGGCAAACCGTAATGAAACTGTCGGTCTTGACAAAGGAAAATGTGGACGATATTCAAGGCGTCACACTGGAAGAAAGAGCCAAACTGGTTCTTCTAACTTTGGGTCAAACCGCCGATGACATCAAAAAGGCATATCGAAGCATGGCCAAACGTTATCATCCCGATAAAACCGGCGGAGATACGGAACGATTTCAAGTCGTACAAGAGGCATATGAACTCCTGACGAAAGGCGTAGTCTCAAAGAACCCTCTGTTGGCAAATACTAAGTTAATCGTCAAGCTTGTCGGAAAACGGATCAAACCTTTAATTGACAAACAAAAAGAATGGGAAAAATACGAACAATGGCGAAGAGAACATTTTTACGGTATAGGCGCCTTATGAATGCGATTTCAGCAGAAGTGAAAATCCCCGTATAAACCGGTTGACAAACAGATCATGACAAACACAAATTTCAAAAACAATAACGAACAAACAAGCGGCGCCGATGACGATACATTCTTCGGCCGCATGAACGATCCGACGGCATCAGCATCAATTAAAGGATTGTGCGGGGATGAGATGGAATTTTATCTTTTTATTCGTGATGACGCCATTGAAGACATTCGATACTACACAAACGGTTGCGAGAACACTCGCTCCTGCGGTCGGGCCGTGGCGCGCAGGGCAAAGGGCCACAGCGTCACCGACGCTCTTTCGATCAGCGCAGGTGAACTCATCCGGTCAGGCGAATGCGAACCAGAATCCGGCCGGCATTGCGCGATTCTGGCGGTTACCACACTTTATCGAGCGCTCGCGGACTATCTGCTCGCGCTCTGAACTCAAAGAACACCGATACTTGCAAAGAAAGGATACATAATGAAGATTCCCGAAACGATAAGAGAAGCATGGGAACATCGCGAAGGCCCGATTGTTCTGTCAACAGTTGCCGGCGACGGCACGCCCAACATAATTTACGCCACATGCGTCAGCCTGTATGGTGAAAACCGACTCGTGGTCGCCGACAATTATTTCGATAAGACCAGAACGAATATCAAAGCTGGTGAATGCAAAGGCGCTGCTTTATTTATGACAAACGACAAGAAAGCGTATCAACTCAAGGGATCTCTCGAATATCATAGCGCCGGTCCGGTGTTTGAAGACATGAAGAAATGGAATCCGCCCACACATCCGGGTCATGGCGCTGCTGCACTGGTCATAAAAGAAATATATACTGGCGCTAAGCGATTGGCGCCGTAGGAGACAAGCGCTAACGACGGATGTCACAGTAAAAAAGAGTCATACGGTGTATAATAATTGAAAATGCATCGCACATGTAAACCGCGCCGGCCATTGTCACCGGTATATCCTTAAGAGAAACAAAGTGAAGGAACAACAAATACAAGTCACGTTTCAACCTCAAGCCCGATCAATATCCATGTTGCGCGGCACAACAATCCTGGAACCCGCCGCGCATGCCGGGTTTGTGATTGAAACACAGGAAATAACAATTCTGATCCCCGAAACATCGCTGGCCAGAGCAAACGCCTCTTTGCTTTCAACAAAAGCCAGACCAGGGAAAAAATTGGCGCGACGCGGTAAACATGTGGATTTGCCAGCTACAACAGAATTTCATAAGGAATTTGCAAATGCTATGATCTTCCCAAAATAATAAGATAAAAAATGAACAGACCCATGAAAGTAAACATACAACAATGAATGATCCGCTGACACCCTATGGTAACCGTCCGATGGTTACGCCGATTGTGCATGCGGTAAACTACGAATACCGCGACTTCGAAGTGCTTCGAAAAATAACCGATGGCGAGATAGACGGTTACACCTATCATAGGGACGATAACCCGACTGTCCGCGCCGTGGAAAAGAAAATTGCCGACATGGAAGGCGCCGAAGACTGCGTTGTTTGCACCTCCGGCATGGCCGCTTGCGCTCTGGTTTACCTGACATATCTGAAGGCAGGTGATCACTTGATTCTGTTCCACGATGTTTACGGCGCACACTATAAAATATCGTTGATTTTGGAACGGTTGGGAGTGGAAATCACATGGCTTGGCGCCGACCAAAGCGCTCATCTTAACCAGTATGTTAAAGCCAATACTGCTATGATCTTTCTCGAAAGCCCAACCAATCCACAATGCAAGATCATTGACATTGCCGCAGCGCGGCGCGCCGCCGATCGTTCAGGCGCACTTCTGATTGCGGATAACACCTTTGCCACACCTTTTCACCAACACCCGCTTAGAATCGGCGCTCATATGGTAATTCATAGCGCCACTAAAGCGCTCGGCGGACATAATGATCTAATGGCCGGCGCAATTGCCGGATCCAAGGCGGACTATGACAAACTCTGGTTCACACGCCAGGCAATCGGAACAACACTTGATGCCTATTCGGCCTCTCTTCTGGAGCGCGGGTTGAAAACATTCCCGCTTCGCGCCGAACGAATGGCCGCCAATGCCCTTGCCCTGGCAACATGGTTGAGCAGTCAGCCAAAAATCAGCCGCCTTCATTACCCCGGACTAACCAACGATCCCGGCCACAAGATTGCTCAGCGCCAAATGCAAAAAGGATTCGGCGGTATGATGGCATTTGACGTCGGATTGTCTCAGGACGATGCCAAGCGATTCATTTCATCATTACGCGTAATTGTGCATGCAGTTAGCCTGGGCGCAACCGAAACGCTGATCTGCATACCCTATCTGACAACAATGCTTTATCTGCCACCAGAGCGACGAACATCTTTTGGCGTTGCGCCAAATACAGTTCGGCTCTCTGTCGGCATTGAACCTGCCGAGGTTCTTATCCATGATATAGAACAGGCTTTAATGCAAGTATGAAAGGCTGATCTCGAACATGAACACGGCAATCGAATGTATCCCATGCTTTGTGCGGCAGGCCGCAGAAGCTGTGGAAATGTCCGTAGAAGACAAAATCGGCAAAGAACACCTTCTTCGCCGGCTGCTTGCCGAAATTGCCGAATCCGACTGGTCTGTTATGCCGGTCAAGATTGCACAGATGATCCAACGCACTGTTCGCAATGAAACAGGGCAATCTGACCCATACCGCGCCCTGAAGGACCTGATGAACCGCACTGCACTTGATCTGTTGCCCGTTTTAACCGACACCATGCGTCTTCAACAAAATCCGCTTGACGCTGTCACACGTTTGGCTATCGCAGGAAATCTTCTGGATGCCGGCGCTAAAACACGTCTGGATCCAAATGATTTACAGAAACACTTGAACACCATATGGGATGCGCCAATGGCAGGATCCCCCGAAGATTTGTTTCGCGCCGCAAATAAAGCCGATCGCATTCTCTACCTCGCCGATAATGCCGGAGAAATCGTCTTTGATCGTTTGCTCATCGAGGCTCTTCCCACTTCTAAAATCACTGTTGCGGTGCGGGGATTGCCTGTCATCAACGACGCTACGCTTATAGACGCAAAAACGGCCGGCATCACGCAAATTGTCCCTGTCATCGCCAACGGGTCCGATGCGCCAGGCACGTTGATTGAGGAATGTTCGAAAGAATTCCGCTCCTATTTTAACAACGCCGACCTGATCATCTCAAAAGGACAGGGCAATTATGAGACCTTGTCCGATATGCCCGGAAACATATTCTTCCTGTTAACCGTAAAATGTCCCATGATCGCCGCCGATATCGGCGCGCCAATCGGATCACTGGTCGTAAAACGCGGGAAAAACAACAAATCATGAAATCAATCAGCTTAACAGTGCTTACGGAAAATACCGCACAAGGACACGGACTGCTGGCCGAACACGGTCTCTCGTTCTGGATCAATATCGGAACGCAACATATTCTGTTTGACACCGGACAGACCGATGTCCTCTGCCACAATGCCAGTCTTTTGGGAATCGAACTCAGTTCCGCCGACGCAATTGTTCTGAGTCATGGACACTACGATCATACCGGCGGCCTCTATGCCGTGTTAAACAAAGTCAAAGAGATCAAAGTATTTGCTCATCCTGAAACTCTTTCCGATAAATACGCACAGAATCGCGATGGAACAGCCCGCGACATCGGCATCCCTGTCAAAAGCAAAAAGACGCTGCAAAATTCCGCCACTCTGGTTCCAACAGAATCGCCGACAGAAACCGGTGACGGATTTGTAATCACCGGCCCCATCCCGCGCACAACGGATTACGAAAACACCGGCGGACCGTTTTTCAAAGATAAGACGTGCCAACAACCAGACGATCTGGTTGACGATCAGGCGGCATTCCTTGACACACCGTCAGGAATCATCGTCATTCTCGGCTGTGCACACGCCGGAATCATTAACACCTTGAAATATATCAAACAATTGCTGCCCAAACGCCCCATTCACACCGTTATCGGCGGCACACACCTGCTGACGGCCAATGAAACTCGAATGACCAAAACCATTGCGGCGCTGCGCGAAATGAACATTCAGCGTCTTTTGCCGCTTCATTGCACCGGTTTTGCCGCCGCAGCCCGATTATGGAAAGAATTTCCAAACCACGTTGCATTGTGTCCTGTAGGTACTATGATAAAACTATAAAGAACGAAGGAAATAAAT
>JAFGTH010000085.1 GCA_016934225.1 Lentisphaerota bacterium
GATCAGACATTTCAAAACAATCGGCAGTACAATAGATAACATCAATCCGGCGATTCCCATAATCCACGGTGTTATTGTATTCATGGCCATCAGTTTGGTGCAGAATTTTGTTGTGGTTACACAACGTTATTACAATTTGTTGAAATTTAGCCTGTCGCTGCTTTATTTCATATCATAAAACATCATCTAATCCGCTTATTTCACGAGTTAAGGCCAAGGCATTGAGGATGAAGCTGTATGAATAGCGAATTCTCAATAACGGCGGTCTTGGCAGGCATGGGCTCACCTCTGGTATTGTATTTACCAAACCATTCAACTGCTACACAAAGCCCTTGCCCCGCAACATCTTAATCCCATACGCATGCAATTCTTCATGAAATATGCGGAATAACGGATTTTGGGTCAAGTTATAGCGTGTTAACGGTGAAAATCTCAAGAGGAGTGTCGGTGTTGGAAGGGGTATGGCAGATATGTGAGTCCTATCTGGATTGGGATAGGTGTAGGTTTATCGGATGCGAAGTTGCTTTTTTGCGGAAAAACGTCAAAATGATTTACACGTACGATGCATAGAGACATGTCAGAAAAAATGAGATGGTTTACTGGCTGGATAGGGCTTGTTGTCTTGGCTATGATTTGTCTAGCGCTTGGATGTGCTTCTGAAGTGGAGGTTAGCACACGAGTGTGGCAATCTGACGGGCGAACCCCCGCTGAATATGCCGCAGCAGCCGTATCTATGCTCAACCGCGCACTTCCGGACGACAAGTCATTGCTTACGCTGGGGACTGTTACAAAAATATTAGGGAAACCCTCCAGTGTCCAGCTGATTGGTTATCGGCTGAACAATTATCATGCAATTGACGATTCTCCACAGCTTGAAATAGTTTATCACGACAAAGGTGTGGTGATAGCGTTTTCGACTGTTGGGCTTGCGCAAATTCTGTATGCCAAGCAGGGAACATTGTTGAGTAAGATTGCCGAATGGTCTGGCGGTTCTGACATTGCGATCTTTGGGCAGTCTCCCAGAATGACAGGCGAATTCACCCAACAGCCTGATGATGTGGGCAGTCTCCAGAATGATGCGCTGGAATTTGCGGACAAATGTCGAATGGAGGCGCATTGGTATCGTTTAATGCGATCCAAGACGGATTTTGATCCGGTTGAGCTTCAACAAAAATGTAAATCAAGCATATTCATGATTGACGGAATTCGGGATGATCTTGCGCGCGTAGGATTTGTGATCAAAGGCGAGCATAGGCTTATATGCCACGTGTGGTGGGCAAAATCTGCTAAGGGCTGGACACGCATAGTGCGGCGAGCCGGATACTTGAGTTTGGTTCAAGGGTCACTTGTGGAAAGTACGGTTAATATGGAATCCGGTGATGATGAGGACATGGAATCTTCGACATCCGAGACGAATGCGTTGTTTGAGGGTATAAGCGCGCCGCCTCCGTTTCAAGCAGCGGTCGGTGTCGAGACAAAGAAGTCCGAGCAGGATACGGCAATAGACGAGATCATTGCTCGTGAGCGCGATGCCGATATTGCAGAAGCATTCAAACTGGCGCGCGAAGTCAGAAATAAATTTAACGGTCATGCGCGGGCTGATGAATTAGCCATAATAACCCAACGGTTGATCAAGGAAAAACGTCTCAACATTGGCATGGAAGATGTTGTGGCAAAGCTGGGGGCGAGCGATCCGGACATGCGCCGGTTTCTGATTGAGGAACTTGTGCAGAGCGAAGAAGTTGGATTGATTCACTTGCGAAAAGCCGTCAGAATCGCGAAGCCGGATATAGCCAAAGCGTCAGCCGATATGCTTATTGAACTGCAGGACAAGGATGCCGGTTACTCGTTTGCGGAACGGCTGAAACAGAATCCGTCCGATCCGTTGCGCACAACGCTGGCCAACGGTTTGCGCGCATTGAAAGCCAAGGGCGCTGCGATAGGTCTTTCGGAGATAGTGAAAGCAAACAAGAATGCTGAACTTGTTAATTTGGCGCTGTCTATTTTGTCGGATCTTGACGAAGCGGATGTTAACGTGATTCCTGCTCTGTATCGTGCCGTATGGAATGAGTCTGAGCTGTTCGAAAAGAGAGCAATTGTCGGTTATTTGTGTTCAGTGTTTGAGAACGTTTGCCTTTTGGAAAAAGAGAGGTTTAACAAACTGGCACAGCATGATGATGCGTATAAATTTTTAGCCAGCTATATTGTGGCCGGCATGAAAAGCGAAAATGCGAAGATCGCAAAGTGGGCCTATGGATACTGCGATCTTTTCGGACTTATTATCAACCCGGCCGACTTGATTGTGCATTTGCGCGGAAACGGCAAATTACAGAAAAATGATCAAGGCATGGTTATTCGGTGGATTGATGAATGGGAAAGATCCAACGATGCGGTACAGACGACATTAACGGAAAGTCCGATATTGATAGCCGGCATGTCCGGGGTAAAGACTTCGTTGAGGTTCGACGGCGAAAATGACTACATGAAAATACCTTTAGTTAAAGGCAGATCTGACGAGGCGGTGACGGTTTCCTGTTGGATTTACTTTGAATGTGATCCGGATGATGAAACAGGTTCAATACCGGCCGATCAATGTATTGTCTCAGAGCAGATTGAAGAAGTTGGAGGAGATGTTGGGTTTGCGCTTGTCAGGAAGGGTGATATTCTGGTGTTCACCGTTTATTCATGGGACGGCCGACATCAGTCGTTGCAAACGACCACTAAATTTGTGTCCGGAAAATGGTTTCATGTAGGCGGCACATTTGGTGAATCGCAGATGGGAATATTTATCAATGGGAAATGTGAAGGAATTAGGCGATGTTTTCAGTCGCGTCCCGCAGGCAAGAGCTCAATAATCATAGGAAAAGGCGCCACCATGCTCGGCGCTTCGCCATTCAAGGGTCGTATGGCTAATTTAAGCATCTATAACAAGGCCTTGAAAGACAAAGTGTTTTGGGTTGTTGCGATCGCGAATCAACCTGAGCGCGCCAGAGAATAGGATAGAGCGAAGATTCTTTCTGGCTTGCGTTTAACAGGATTTCACGACAGTAAAATGTGATATTGCCGACTTCTGTGTGGCGTAGTAATCTGCCGACATGCTCCAATCATTGCGTGTCAAGAATCTTGCTATTGTTGAAGATGTGAACGTCAGTTTTGGGTCCGGCTTAAACGTTATGACCGGCGAAACGGGCGCCGGCAAATCAATAATAGTTGGAGCGCTTGGTCTTGTTCTGGGCGAACGCGCCGACAAATCACTCATACGCGCTTCTGAGGAGAAATGCACTGTCGAGGCTGTTTTTGAAATAGGCGATTCGGTCAGTATAAATGCCGCGCTTGAGAATTTGGGCATTGAGCCATGCGAAGACGGACACCTGTTGATCAGGCGGATAATGCTTGGTAGCGGATCGGGACGGAATTTTATCAATGATTGTCCGGCTACCTTACAAGCGCTCAAGACAATCGGCGATTTGCTGCTTGATATGCATGGACCGCACGATCATCAGTCTTTGTTGGATCGTGATTTTCAGCTTGATCTATTAGACTCATTTGGCCATCTGTTGGAATTGAAGGGCAAGTACGAGGCGGAATTCAGACGCATGCTGGATTGTGAAGCGCAATTGCGTACGTTGGATGGAGACGACCACGAAATTGCGCAGCAGATAGACATGCTTAAGTTCCAGATTAGTGAGATTAAAAGCGCCGGGATCGAGGGCATGGATGAAGAAGAAATGATGCGCGAACATTCAATAGTTGGGAACGCACAGAGGATTTTGGAAATTGCGGACGGTTTGGTATCGGCGCTGACGGATGGCAATGATTCGGCGTTTGACAGGTTAAGCGGCGCACAGCGGTTATTGACGGAACTGAAAGATATTTTTCCGAAGGCCGATGCATGGCACAGCGAGGCAGGATCAATAGCCGTCCAGATACAAGAGCTTTCAAACGACATCAATTCGGCGGTTCAGAATATTGAAGGAGATCCTGGCCGGCTTCAATGGTTGGAAGATCGGATATCGTTGATTCGGAAACTGAAACGAAAATATGGGGCGACAACGGATGAAATTATGACGTTTCTGGAAAGCGCGAAGAAACGGTTGAATGAGTTGGAAACACGTGGCGAGAGAGTAGCAACGATCGTTTCAGAATTGAACGGTATTCGAGAAAAAATCAAAACGATTGGCGCTGATCTCTCGAAGAACAGAAAGAAATGCGCAAGGGAACTCGAAAAGGCTATAACCTGGGAATTGAAAGCGTTAGGTTTTGAAAGCGGAGTGTTCAACATTGACATTACAATGTGTGAGCCTCGAAGCAGTGGTTTGAATGAAGTTAATTTTGGATTTGCGCCTAACACTGGCGAACCGATGCGGCCGTTGCGACTGATTGCGTCGAGCGGAGAGATTTCACGGGTTATGTTGGCGACGAAGACTGTGCTTGCTTCGCACGATCGGATTCCGGTTCTTGTTTTTGATGAGATTGACGCTAATGTAGGCGGCGAAATGGGGAATGCGGTCGGGACAAAACTGGCGGCGGTGGCGGAAAAGCATCAGGTGATTTGTATTACGCATTTGCCCCAGGTCGCGGCGCATGGGACGACTCATCTTGTTGTAAACAAAAATGTTCGCGCAGGCAGAACCTACACGAATATTCGAGTAGTATCCGGCGAAGAACGCATCTCTGAAATTGCAAGGATGTTAGGCGGAAAGGATCTTACAAGCGTTACGCTCAAACACGCCGAAGAAATGCTCCAAAATCGTTGGCAGAAACAAATCTGAGATAAACTTAGTAGTCATTCTTGCATAAAAAAGGGGGTGTAATGAATCGTTTTGGTCATATTGGCATGGTTGCAATATTGGGGCTGGCTGTCATGTTGCAGATTGGATGTGAAGATGAGGAAGTTGATTCGGTATCCGAGTTTAGCGGCACTTTGAACGGTACATGGAGTGGTTCAGGTTATTCAGGTACCTTCACGATTACGATCATGGATGATGGCATTATAACAGGTTCCTACTCTGGCGACGATGAAGGCGCGATAGTCGGCTTTGTTGACACGAGCAGTGCTGTCACAATAACTGCAGTTGGTTCTAACGATTTTGTCTTATGGACGGGGCGTCTCAAGAGCAAGGATGGTGAGGTTTCTTCCGGCAGCGGCAAATGGGTCAATAACGAAACAGGAACAAGCGGAACATGGAGCGGGTCCGACTAAGCATTGTTATTTTGCAGCCATTTTAATTGATAATGGCGTTTTTCTTCCACATGAGCAAATTTGTTCGTATTCCAGTTTGGCAAGACCGGGAAAGGAAGTTCGCGCCGGAATACGAAGAGTTTTGGTGAAAAAATATTCTCAGAATCAAGAAAGGAAGTTTGGTTTTAGCGTCCAATCATAAGGGAATAAATCATTGGCATGCTGAATGCTGTTATTATTTATGAAAAGAAGTTTGAATTAAGTAAATAAGAAAATAAAAGGAAGGGATTCAAGCCATGAAAAAAGCAGGATTTACACTAGTTGAGATCATGATAGTTGTGGCAATTATCGGGCTTCTTGCGGCAATAGCGATACCGGCTTTCATCAAGGCTCGGAACAATTCACAGCAAAACAGTTGTATCAACAATCTACGTCAGATTGATGCGGCCAAGGAACGAGCGGCAATGGAATATTATTGGAAGCAAGACGCGGATTGTACTCTGGACACTGCGATTTCGGTCATCAATCTCTTCATAAAAGGAGAGACCACTCCGATATGCCCCGGTGGCGGCACCTATAGCTACACTTTGATCGGAACAAATCCGACTTGTAGTGTAACTGATCCGGCATCGCATGCGTTACCCGGCTCGAATTAATTGCCATATACCTTTGCATGTCGTGACATTTATGGGTGTTATGCGTATATAATACATCTGTTTTTATATGTCGGTAACGTTCGATTGGGGAATGACCGGATAAAATGTTGGAGATAATATGATTCGTTTTGAAAAAGACATGAAGTGTGAAATTCGTGAGAATATGAGAGGCGGCAAGGGCGCTGTAACGATCCATCATTATTTTGCGAAGGAAGAATTTACGGCCAACACAAGATTTTGCGCCAAGCTGATTATTCCGTCAGGCGCGACCATAGGCGAGCATCGGCATGATGGTGAAGACGAAGTTTACATAGTGGTCTCCGGACATGGCGTCCTGGACGACGGAACAATGCAAACGCCGATCAAGGCTGGCGACGCAATACTGACAGGCAACGGCGAATCTCATGCAGTGGCCAATACAGGAGATTCGCCGCTAGAAATTGTAGCAATGATCATGTGTTATTGAACGAGCAAATACAATGGCAACTATTCCTTCACCGTTGATTTTGCCGCCTCGCACAATACTTAAGCGTGACGGGGCGCTCCAATTATTGCTCGAATGCGCTCATTTTGGTCGTCGCGGGATGCTGGTTCACGGTCGTTCTCTCGACCAAAGCGGGAAGCTTGATGCGATTATGAAATGTAGAACGGATGCAGAGGTGATTACTTACTGTCATTCCGGCGGCGAGCCTACATTGCGCCAGTTACAGGAGTTGTTGGATGTCGCTCGTTCTCAACAAGTCGCATGGATAGCCGGCGTTGGCGGCGGCAGTGTTCTGGATGTTGCGAAAGCATGCGCAGGGCTTTTGTACGCGCCGGAAGATTTGGAATCATATCACGATGGCGCAGCCATTCCGGAATCAATGATTCCGTTTATTGCGGTTCCGACGACGGCGGGTACGGGATCGGAGTCAACAATTGTCTCTGTATTGACGAACGAAAAGCGCGGTGTAAAAAAGTCAATCAGGCATCCTTCCTTTATGGCAAGAGTGGTAATTCTTGATCCGGAATTGTTATCCGGTTGTCCCAGCGACGTGATTGCGAATTCGGGTTTGGATGCCTTTACACAGGGGATTGAGGCGTATGTCAGCAATCAGGCAACGTGGTTCAGCGATGTGATTGCTCTGAAAGCTGTGGAGCTGGTCGGTACGAGTTTGGTGGCTGTCTATAAAGGTGACAACAGCAAACAATCGGATTTGTTGATCGGCAGTTATCTGGCTGGAGCAGCCTTGACGAATGCCAGGCTTGGTCTTGTACATGGCTTGGCGCACCCGCTGGGTATTCGTTATCGGCAACCGCATGGTCGAACCTGTGCGATTTGTCTACCTTATATCATGCGATTCAACAGGGAAACCATATCGTGGAAATATAACCAGATGTGCAACGTCATTGGAGATGATCTTGAAGAAAGCATTGCGCGAATGACAAGTTGTTTCGGAATTCGTTCGCCATTTGAGGGGCAGGCGTTGTCTGATATTGACTCGATCATAGAAGAAACCCTTGAATCCGGCTCAACCGCGGCAAATCCGCGGAATGTCGAAGCAGCCGACGTGCGTGCTATTCTCGGTCAATTGTTTTCCCAAAAATCGGATTCTATGTGAGTGATACAGGAGTCAATTTGTTGATATTGTTTGAACGCCTCAGTCAACGAAGTCGAATGTTACGGTTTACTGGTCCAATTGCTGTTTCGAATCTTAAAGCGCCACGGTAAAGCGGCATCTTTCCCAGCATATGATACACCGACACGGGGTCCTGCAATAATGTATTTCTTGCGAAGTTTAATGCCCAAATCTTCGATCCAAATGATTTTGCCTGCGAGATTGATGCCGTTGTGCGCGGTTGTAATGCCCAGCGCTTGGGTTAGACATGCCGGGCCAGCGGTTAGAGACGGAGATACGCTGTTCCGGTTCCGACGCCGAAGCATGATATCCACGCCTCTATCCGGTTCTATTGCTCTCACAAGAATTGCATGCGGAATTCCGTCCCGGTTTGTGACAACGTTAAACAACGAATGCATGCCGTAACATAGGTACACATATGCTATTCCGCCGGAATGATACATAACTTCTGTTCTTTGCGTTCTCTTTCCGCCATAAGCGTGAGAAGCGCGGTCTTCCGGTCCTGCATATGCTTCGGTTTCCACGATAATTCCACTGGTCAATTTGCCGTTTTGGCATGAGCAGATGCGTTTTCCGAGCAGTTCTTGCGCAATTAGAATAATATTGTTGCGCAGATAGAAATCACGTTTCAGTTTAGAAGCGGACATGGATTCCGGCTTTCGTAGCCGAAGGCCCAAAGTTTTCTAAACCAAGTTCAAATGATACACGCTCCGTGTAAAAAATCTCGATACCGGCGGTATAACCGAATTGACGTTGTTCGTTGACGCTCATATTACTGAGCCCTCGGCTTTGTATGTCCGAGAACACCGGTCCAATGAACACGCCTATTGCATGGGGAAGGTACGATTTGTTTCCGGTCACCTCATTGATGATATTAAGAACCAACGATGCGTAAGTTTCAATCCATTGCACGTCTTTACCTGCCAATTTCGTGCCGGTTATAGTTTGCTGGAGATAGCCGGTAAGGCGTATTCGATCTTCGATCAGCCAAGGATCCATAATATCATGATCGAGCAACCCCAGACGTAATCCGGCCCCGATATCGTATATTCCTTCAGATTCCCAACCGTCAGTTGACGATTCTCCGCCGGCCACTGAGCAATATAAGCTGACCCATCGTTTATAGTCATATGCCAGATAGAGCGTGATCGTATCTTCGCTCAACAATGTATAGTCTTGAATCAGGTCATGACTTATGTTCCTCTCTCGCGGCGACAGATACACACCGGCGCTCCATTGGCTGAGATCGCTGGCATGGTATCTGTAATTTATGGAGTCCATGCTATTGCCCACCGGCATCGCAAGAGTCTGGGCAACCGAACATACCAAGAGAATATATGCCGAACCTGTGATGGAAATGAAATTCTTCATGCTGTATATCCTAGTAGTTGATCTTTTGCATAAGCAAGCATATAATTAATATCAACGTTTTTTTAGGAATTCGTTGCCCAATTGGAACAGGTTGCATATGAATAAACAAACGTATATCGGTCAGATATTGTTGGGAGCATTGTTGCTTACGGTTGGTTGTCATCCATGGCGCGCTCCGGAGAAACTCAAAGAATACAAAACAGTGGCGGAAGCGCTTCAGCATTGTGATACTGCGGAATGTCTAACGTTGTACGACTCAAACACGACGGAGATATCGCCGGATATTGGCAAGCTCGTCAATCTCAAGAGGCTGGTACTGCGTAAGAATCCTTTAACCGGAGTGGTGTCAACCATTGGAGAACTTCGTCAACTTGAGCATCTTGATCTGGCGGAAGCGGGTTTGAAATCGTTACCGGACGAGATTGGCCTTTTATCGCGGCTCAGGATACTATATTTGAGCGACAATCAATTTGAAGTCTGGCCGTCTTCAATTGAGCAATTGCAGGAACTGCGATATCTCAACATGGATCGGAACCGGATAATTCGGATTCCGGATACGATTGGTCGGATGTCGGAACTGAAATGGTTACGACTGAATTCCAATAGAATTGCATCATTGCCGCCTCAAATTGGGCAACTCACCAAACTTGAACGATTATACTTGAGAAACAATGTTTTGACGGATATTCCGGCGCAAATTGCCGGTCTTGTTTCGTTGACCGATTTAAGTTTAAGTGACAACAAGATAGGCGTTTTGCCTCTCGAGATAACGAAATTGTCGAAACTGGTCCGTATGGATCTGGAACGCAACCAGTTGACGGTTCTACCGAATGAAATTGGGCGACTCACCGCATTGAAGTGGTTGAACCTTACCGGCAACGCGATTGCTGATGTGGAAAAGCAACGTCTTCGTGCTATGTTGCCCGATTGCCACATCAGTTTTTAGACCGTTTTAATTCGGATACATTTGTACTATTGCCGGATTCTGCAAATAAAGAATTGCCGTTTCAGGCGAAATGCTCAGGCTTTGAAACGGTCAGTTATGGTCGAGCGTTTTACCGGGAATGGTTATGGTTCTTCACCACCGGTTCTTTTGCAATACTCTATAATCCCTTCTGCAATACCTTTGGCGATTGCATCCTTGTATTTGTTGTTGA
>JAFGTH010000086.1 GCA_016934225.1 Lentisphaerota bacterium
CAATGTTCCTGATGTATTCGCACAATTACGGCGGGGCAAGGTAACGGTGTCCGTGGCGCAGTTGGCCAAGGCAATGCCTGACGATTACGTGAACGAGAAAGCTTTTGCAGGTACGGAGGTTTTAATTCCGCTTTCATTGGCGTTAGTGGTTACAGGGATTGGGATAGAGGCGCTCAAACAGCAAACGCCTGTTAAAATGGTGCGTGAATTCGATATATCCAGAATGGCCGATCCTTTTAAAGAACCTGACGAATTGTTGCCGCTGTTGATACAGAAAACAACGCGCATAAAGAAAAAGACGCGTCCCAAAAAAGATGACACGATTCAAAGCAAAATTGAAGTGGCGCCGGACGAATCGCGACCAAGCGGCGCAACATCATGGTTCCGCAAAGACGACTCGGATCTGGAAATGGCGTATCGCGAATTTCCGGGAAACATTAATCTAAATGTTGCTACGGTTGAAGAACTTCAAATGCTGAAAGGCGTTGACGCAGAATTAGCCGAGGCGATTATCGCTTACCGCGACAAACAAAAGGGATTCAAAACTATTTTCGAGCTTGCACAAATAACCGGGGTGGATGACAACAGGTTCAGGAAAATCACCGGAATGCCTGCCAGCGGGAAGAAGTATCATCGTCGTAAGCGGCTTGCGGGTTTGTTGAAAATATCTCCAGAGCAAATTACGGATTTAAACCTTGTTGTTAGTCGTTTGTCGAAAAAACCCGGTTTCTCCGGTTGTGTGATATCCGATATGGACGGACTGGTATTGGCTCAGAGAGGTGTTGACGAGCTTGGCGAAGGATTGTGCGCTGTTGTGCCGCGTATGATTCAAAGAATTCGCGAGGATATGGAGCTTGTTGGCGCGGGTCAAATTGGAACGATAACAATGGCAATTGACGGAGTTCTCTACACGATTAGCGCAAGCGAGAATGTTGCGCTTACCGCCGTACACGCGGAAGACCATGTCAGCCAGACGGATCTGTCGTTTATTCGCAAAGTGGCAAAAGAGCTGGCGTGGTTGTTGAGCATGCGCGCATACGTCGGTCCGAATGTTTAATTGAGACATCATGGATTCCGATATAAAAACACACCTTATTAATCAAAAAATAATGACTCAAGAACAATATGCCGAGGCTGAGAAACAGTCTGTGGCCGATGGAATCTCAGTCGAACAGGCTATGTTGTTGATGGGGCTTGCTACTCCGGAACAGATAGGGCTGAGCATGTCGGCGGTGTACCGGATGCCGTATCTTCCGCTTAAAGGTCGAACTGTATCAAGGGGCGCCAAGAGCGCATTATCGCGGGAATGCGCAGAAGCATGGAAAGTTTTTCCGATTGACCATGATCCGCTGACGAATTTGTTGACTGTGGCTGTAGCGCATCCCGACAGCGCAGAGAAAGTCGAGCGGGTATGCAAATTCTTTCTCGAATCGTATGATGTGGCTTTCACCATATCTTCCGAGCCGGAAATTGCACACGCATTGAGTGTCCAATTCGAGGATGTTGTTTCCGGGCCGGCGGGAGGTGACAAGCGAATAAGTACCATCAGAATTCCAAAATCGGCCCTACGGCAAAAACAGCACAAATCCGCAGCTCAAACGAAAAATTTGCCCGGTGATTTTGCAGGGGAACAATCGTCGGAATTGATCGAAGCGCTTATCAGTGCGGTTTCGCTTTTGGTTGCAGCGCATTTGGAGGCGAATCCCAAGAGTCTTGCAAAGACTCGGGCTCGCGCCAGATATTGCCAGCTTCTCGCAGACAGACTTGGTTTGGCGCCGGCCGAACGGACAAAAACCATTCTCGCGGCGTGGGCGTCCGGCTTGGAGGAAAAACGAGGCATTATCAAGCAATTGTCGGTTACGTACAACATAGAGAACATTATATTTGGTGGCGAAGATAACGAAGATGCCGGGATTGAAAAAAATATTTTGGCGATCGTCCGAAGTTATGAAGCCTTGGAAGAAGAGTTCGCTGCCGAATCCAGGGATGTTAATGCGGTCAGGCGCAACTTATTAGTGCGGTCCACTATTGCAGTTGAACATCAGGATCTACTCGAAACATTTCTCCAGGTGCTGATGGACGAACAATTTCTTGGCAATCTTAATCAAACAGTCGGAACAATCTTGATCGTTGATCCGACAGGCACGGTTATATCAGAAATTGAAGGACCGTTGGGGCGAGCCGGATACAGTGTTTACACGGTAATGAGCGTTGATGCAGCCATGGTTTCCATGAAGAAGATATCTCCTGATCTGGTAATGGCCCATGCCGGATCTTCGGCGCGCGACATGTTGCATTTCTGCAAGGAAATGAAAAAAGATTCTGCGACTCAGGCCGTGCCCTTAATAGTGCTTTTGAACGAGAGTTCGGATGTGCGCGGCGCGGAGTTTTTGCGAGCTGGAGCGGCTGACTTTTTACCGGAGCCGGTTGATCTGGAACTGTTATATCTTCGCCTTGAGAAAGAGCTGGTCGCGAAAGAGCAACCCGCGGGACGGGAGGGCGTGACCGGCTCGCTTGCCGACATGAGCTTCAGCGACATGATTCAGGTGCTTAGCGCAGGGTGCAAAAGCGCTGCGATAACAGTGTCCAGAGGTAACGAGACCGGACGTCTGTTCATGCGTGACGGTAATGTAATCCATGCGGAAGTCAATGATGTGGCGGGCGACAAGGCTTTTTACACGTTGATGCAGTGGGCTGAAGGCGATTTTTCAATGACCGAATGCAGGGATTATCCGGAACCGACAATAAAATCATCCACAATGTCGCTGCTCATGGAAGGAGCACGGTTGGTTGACGAGAGCTTGAAACCGTAGCCTAGTTGAATTCGATGCTTGCTTCTTCCATTAGACGTAAAGTTTCTTCATTGGAGAATGCCTGCGATCGAGGTCGGTCCGGGAAAAGCGAATTATAAGTTTTTGCAAGCATTTCCGCTCTTTTTGCCAGTTCGGCAGGTTTGGCATGGCCGTCACATGGCGTGAATCTGAACGCAGTCAATTCCTTGATCATTGAGGAATCCTTTTCGGCTTCAGCAAGAATCTTGGTCGCTCGTTGAATCATGTCCCGGCCTTTTTGAATGATGTTCCTGAATTGTTTACGGTTGGTTTCGACAATGCCCTGGTGATTAAGGTGCAATAGAGATACGCATTCATAGAAGAGCGCAGTACCGTAGACAATCTCTTCCTGTCTTGCTATTTCATTTCTGAAGGATTCAATTATGCTGTTTCTGTCGGATTGAGTCTTGTCAGGTTGATTGGTCACGGTCTATATAGTCCTTGCCAGCAATGTTCAAACACCTGTATCGTATGCTTATGTTCCACAAACAGAGATAACCTGTCAATCGGAACTTCGGAGAGAACAGTATGGCCGGTAAATGGTTCTATTCCAGGAGCGGTAAATTTCGCGAACACGGTCTGGTGACGGAAGAAGAGTTATACGAAATGGCGCGTGAGGGGCGGCTTACGGCAAACGATTTGCTATGGGACCCGTCTTCAGATGCAGGCTGGGTGAGAGCTTCAAGTATTGAGAGTCTGTCGGACAAACTGTTGCTTGAACCGCAGGTTACAACCTCGAATAATACTGATTTTCGAGCAATGCCCGAGCATGATACCGTTTATCTGCATTCTCACGGCAGACTTGCCAAAACGATTGTTGTTGTGGTTGTGTTTATATGTGTCGCCAGCCTTGTTTGGTTCCTGAGAAGCGACAATGACGAACAAGTTATTTCGGACAATGTAATTCGTCCGGATCTTGTTCCCGACGCCTTGCCGGGCAAACCGGAGCCAACGGTCACGAATGGGGAATTTTCAGTTGAGCAGGACAATTGGAGGGAGACCGCCTCTCGTATAAGCGCCAGCATAGATAACGGCGATGTGGTTCGATCCGAGAAACTTTTAACCAAAATGATTGCTGCAACAGGCACCAATAATGTCTCGGAAGAACTAGGCCAACGACTTGCCGATCTTAAGGTA
>JAFGTH010000087.1 GCA_016934225.1 Lentisphaerota bacterium
CGAAATAGCTCATAGTACTTAATGAAGCGATCTGCCAAATGGTAAAACCGTGATACTTGTGACGCATTTGATTCGGCCAGTAAAGAGAACTCTTTCCTATACCGAATCGAATACAAACCATCACGCAGGGAACGACCAGTTATTTGAAGAAATTCGGGAATTGTCAGTAAATTTTTCATCTATGTTATTCCGTTTCCTGGAATATAAGTTGCGTGATTTTTGGATTCTCTACCATGAACAGGTTATACCACGTCAAAAAATCCATCACAGCCATAATTCCAGGAGTTGTATATCCTTTTGCAAACGCACTTCGACTCATGACGACAAAATATTTTCTGTTGAAATATTCAGGATACTCGAAAAGATCACATAGATTTTTCAGAAAAGCCGCGTCCGTCTGGCAAATTCTCTCCTTCAACAACCTGTGTTTCACAAATGATTTAACCCGAGGTAACATCCCCATCGTTACCAGGAACGAGTGCAATGCCCCGAAAAGCGTATTCCTGACGGTTCCAACATCATCATGCGTTGTTGGAATAGACAACATATCAGGGTCAACGGCCAATAGCAATTTCCTGTAAATGGAGTAGTCTCTCTTCAATTCAGGAGGAATCGAGAAAGCCCAGCGCATGAACTCGGCATCAACATAGGGCGCAAAGAATTCCATCACGCCCCCGAATACTCCTTCCGAAACAAGAGAAATACATCGTCTTCCCCGGTTATTCAGGAAGAAGAACTGACTCGCGTTATCACGATAAGACGGTTTGCACCATTCCTTTACCTGTTGTTCAAGCCGATCCAATGATTCACCGGCTATCTTCCTGTAAACATCTCCTTGAAAATATGGTTTGAGGAAGCCGCCATGATATGTCCGCGTTTGAATTATCTGGCGGG
Organism: Lentisphaerota bacterium; assembly: GCA_016934225.1. Classification (GTDB taxonomy): domain Bacteria; phylum Verrucomicrobiota; class Kiritimatiellia; order UBA8416; family JAFGTH01; genus JAFGTH01. The sequence goes on from JAFGTH010000087.1 coordinate 895, forward strand.
CCAACGCTTTCCTGCCGTCCTCAGTACTACAATCGATTGGAAACATCTGGTCGGATCCCTGAACAACCACCCCCTCGAACCCGTCTATGTTATACACGGGTCTATCGGAATGACGTCGAAAATAGTTCCGGACATTTAACGACCACATGGCTTCCTGGCTCATGCCGTCCGTAAGCCAGATTTTGAGAAGATAATTCCGGGCATACGGCGCGTCATCCACATCCATGGCCCTGTGCGGAAATCCACATTTTTGAGCCACCCGACGGGCCAGCGGCACATCGGCCGAACCACAGGGATGCATATACGAAGTGTACGTGGATAGCGGCAGCGCCGGATGAATCTTCTTGATGCCAAAGACCGCCAATCGAGAGTCAAAACCACCCGTCAATAAACAAACCATGTTTTCACGCACAGGCATGTTTTTTATCGTGTTTTCGAACACCTGTACGCCTTCTGCAACAATTTCCGGCTCTGTCTGAGATCGCGCCTCCGGCAATTGATCATAATGCCAATACTGTTTTCTGGAAAAGCATGTCTCCTCAGCGCGCACAGAAAGGATCATCGCTTGCTCAAAAGCACGGACTCCGCTGAAGTAAGTGTGGTCTTGCAAGAGATAGCGAAAAGCGAAATATTCCCCCCAAGAGTCCCAGTCTATTGCTTTCTCGACCAGACCGGATGCCAACAATACACGAACATCGGATGCAAACAGGAATCCGCGCGAGGGAAGATGGTAATAGTATGCCGGCTTGAACCCAAAACGGTCGTTGAAGAGCGTCAATGTAGCTGTTGACTTCTCAAATAAAGCCACATTGAAAGTTCCCGACAATTCTATCAGACGCTCCTGAAGCATCCCCTGACGCGATAACGAGGCCATGAATCGGGCCGGACTACGGGCATGCTCACCATTCGAGAACCCGTCAAAGACGACCGCAAAACGATCATCCTCAAAGATCTTTCCTTCATCACTGTCCGACAGAGTAATCGAGGCAAAACCATAGCCATCACCTTCCATAACATACGCATGAAAATGGGGACTCTCGCATGTTATTCGTTCCGTCATCCGCGACAGAAGATTCGCGCATGGAAGTTGTTTGCCGATATATCCGCAGAATTTTGACATGGCTCTTGCTCTTCAGTCACCTTCCAACGTATCCGCCACCGACATCCGTAGACCACCTGTAAGTTCCTTCGTCTTGCAGAAGGATCGCATAAAAACACGGCAGGATCTATAAGGGTTTCCTCGCTACCAGCAGAGACTGCGCACGTTTATTGCATTCGATCGTCAATCCGGCATGGCGAAGAATTCTGCGAAGTTTGATATCATTTGTCAACCACACGGCATCCGCATCAGCACAGGGAGCACATGAAAAATCTGGATTAAGATATGTAATCGAGATCCCGGGACGAAGCCATGATACTAATTCGCGGAACGTTGCTCTCACGGAGGCGGTTAACAAAAGATGCGGATACACCATGTACAGGATGCCGCCGGGTCGAAGTATACGGCAGGCTTCTTCAACCATTTCCACGGGACAAACCACATGTTCGACAACAAAACGTGACACGACCACATCAAACATGTTATCGGCAAATCCGCTGCTGATCAGATTGCCACGGCGAAAAACGAGATTATCCATTCCTGCCTGGTCCGTCTTCTCCACGGCCAGTTTCTCTGCTGTATCGCCAATATCAATTCCCCATATTTTCGCGTCCGGGAAATGTTGGGCCAAACTATACGCAAGGTGCCCAGTCCCGCATCCAAAATCAAGTATCTGATGCGCACTGCGGCAAACGTCCAGGAACCTGTCACGGCGCGACATATCCTCCCAATCCGATTCCGCACCCTTGGCGTCCAATTTCTCATAGTATGCGCGGCTGACCGGCGAACGATAATAATCGGACATCCTAGCGGCGAGATCCGAAGGATCTCCCGTAAACAGATCCTGCCGAACCGGCGAACGAAGCACATCCCACAAGGAATGAATGATTTGCGCCATACGTTTTACCTCGCTCTCTGCCCCGACCGGAATCCTTTTATCAATACCTGTCTTTTCGCTCCACCAACAAGTCTGGAGCACCACTTGCTTCCGTCATCGAGGCTGCGATCCCATCCCGGATTTTGCCCGTCAAGCCGTACCAGACCCCATCCATCGTTCCCCGAATATGCATGCGTAAATCATTCCAGTCCCTGTTTCGCACTTCGCGCACAATGTAATACAGCGTGAAGAGCGGATAAAACACTAGGAAGAAAACTGCAAATTGAAGAGGCGACGAGAACCGCTTCATGTAGATAACTCTGTTTCGCGCATAATAGTAGGCCCGCATAGGCATTCGGTTCCTCGACAAGTCAGGTTTTATCTTGTGATACACTACCGCCCGCGGATTACAGACCGTCCGGTAGCCAGCGCGCCGGAACCGCATGGGCAAATCGGCATCCGCATAAGACATCCGATACGTTTCATCATAGCCACCCAACCGTACAAACACGTCACGACGCATCATCATCACATTGGGAATGCCTTCCGTATCCACCACATCATTGAACTGCCCCTCATCATGAGCCCTCACGCCGCGAAAACGAGTCCAACTCGTCCAGTGCCCGATCGTCTGTCCGGCCCATAACACCAGTTTGTCCTCACCAAAGTAATAATTCTTGGGACCGGCCGCTCCTATTGTCGAATCGTCCTCAAACAAGCTCACCATAGCACTGATCAAATCGGAATCTACTTCATTGTCATCATCAATAAACAGAAAATATTTACCTGTAGCCAAACCAGCTCCAACATTCCGTGCAGCCGCAAGAAAAACATTCTTCGGCAACTCGATGACATTTGACGTCGGAAACAGATTCCGGACACGATCAACCGTGCCATCCGAAGAAGCATTGTCAACGACAATGACCTCGAAATTTGAGTAGGTGTTTTGATAAACAGTCTGGAGGCAGGGGATCAGCACCTCCACTCGATTCATTGTCGGAATGATGACTGAAACAAGAGGTTTGTTCGTGGAAGAATTGGTCACGGCAAACTCCTTATCACATTCCGACCCACAGTGAGACGGCTATTGATTTCTTCATGCAATTCCTCAAGGTATTTGCGTTTATCGTTGGCTTTTGCCCACTTCAAAGCGTTTTGACTCATTTCCTCGTATACCGTTCTATTCTGCAAAGTTGCAACAACCTCAGCCAAATCGTTCTCGTCATTCATTAGAATACAGGCGCCTGCATCCCTTCCTTCCCGCGCTGTCTCTGTGGATGCATCACAAATGATCGGCAGGCCGCAAGCAGCGTATTCGCGAATCTTGATGGAATCCCTGCACTGGTTGAACATGTTTTCTCCGCGGTAAAAGACAACCCCAAACCCTGATTGCGCAACCAAATGAAGAGCTTCCTTCCAAGGTCGCGGTCCGACGGCAGTCACGGCGCTTTGAATGCCAAGCTTCGCGGCCTCTTCCAAAATGTGTTTCTCCCCGCCACCACCGCCCACGACTAAAAGCTTCCATGCTGAATCCGTTGCATGCAGCCGCTGAACAAGCTTAACAACCATTCCATTATCAATATCACCGACACTTGGACCGAGCAACACAAGATGTTTCCGGTTTCGTTCTCCCTGAGGACATAATGGAATCTGGTCGCACATAGGACTATTGGGAAACCAGATGTATTCACGTGTGTCGTTCCACTTTCGAAATTCTTCTATCATGGATCTCGATACAGCCAGCACAATGTCGCTTTCCTGCACCACCCGTTTGTACAAAAACGTATACGCTCCCGTAAGCCATTTCCGTTGAAACCGCTCCGGCGCCAGGTCAGTGCAATGCATGATCACCAACCGTGCAAGCCGCATGCGTTTGAGTCGTAAAGCCATCCACCCCGACAAGGGATCTCCTGCATAGCAGACATACCCCGGGGCAAGACAACGACGAATTAACACAACCGACTGAAAAGGCTCGATAAACCACCGCCACGGATTTCTCTTCGGCCAAACGCTGAAATTCCCCAATTCGTGCGCTTCGCCTCCTTTGGATATTGATAACCGCGATATATAGTCTCCGCTGCATTCCGTTCCATATGTAGTCAGTGGATTCTCCATCAAGGCCACTCCTGACCCCTGCTTTAAGAAGTACTCCCTCGTGCGATCAATACCGCCTGCCTTGGGTTTCCCTTCGTGATAAACCCGGTGCGTCAGAAAAAGGTAATCGCAGGCTGTTTTCAATTTCTCCACTGCTGTTTTGCTCATTTGGCAGCTTTGGCTCCGTGGAGGCAAAGTTCCAAATTCATTCTTTTTTCTTTCAATTGATCACGCATCATAAACGCCTGTCTGATCGCCCGCACATAGAGTCGCAACAGTCGTCCACGGGTCGAATCTACTGGATGACCGTCGGCCATATTCCGTTTGAATAGAGCCCCCAGCAGATAGGTCACTATAAAATATGAGGCATAGACACAGAAAGGAACACGATACTTCACCAATCCTTCTAATTTGAATGTGAGGTAAAGCGTATTCCTGACACTGTAAAAGAACCAATCCTCGCTGTACCGTGTATGGACAGGATGCCGGACAACGGCTTCTTCCACATAAACGATCCGAAGCCCCACAGCCTTGGCCCGCAAAAAAAAATCGGCATCCTCCGCGTAAACGTTCATCTGCTCGTCGAATAATGCATCCATCTTAGCAAGAGCCAACTTCCGCACGGCAAATACAATGGAATTTATGGCGTACTCCCGTTCAAATTTATTCTTTGGATTCAACAGTCTTCCATCGTCGTAAAGTGCTTTGGGAAACACGATATCGGCACAACTCATCGCCGCACAGAGCTTGTCCAAACAGTTTTCCTCAAATCGCGCATCGGCATCCACAAAAACCAGAATATCACCCCGAGCCGCCCGGATTCCCATGTTTCGCGTTGCCGCGGCACCCTGATTCTTCTCATTACGCAAGATTTCAAATCGAAATGAATGGCTTTGTGATTTCAGTCGGTGACAGACTTCCGGAGTATTGTCCGTCGAAGCATCATCCAGCACAATCAGTTCACAAACCGAGCGTGAGCCCTTGTCAACCGAGCGGACAACAGATTCCAGGAAACACGCCTTATTATACGCGGGCAAGATGACAGAAACGGTTTCGGATATAGGGCTATCTGGACGCAAAGAAACCTCTGACTCTATTGAATAAACGCCTTAAACCATGAAATCCCCTGATCAGCCAGATTTCATCGAGTTTTAAGTCCTTCTTCCTTTTTTCAAAAAAACCAAGATACTGCCAAGGCTTCCATCTTTTTACATGTTTCAGGGCCTCCTCATCCAACTTCCGATCCCAAATCTCATAGTCTCCACGGAGAATTTTCGGAGAATTCAACGCTTTCAGCCGTTCATAGTTTGCCGGCGAAATCAAATCCTTACGCTCCTGGTTCGATGGACGCAGCATCGGAAGCGCGCCACTGCATCGAACACAATAACGTTTGACCTGATCTTGAAATTGCTCCGGAGTCTTGTCCCACCAACCCGGATCGAGAGGATATCCGCCCGGACCGTCCAACAGAATATCCTGCGCCGCCGCTACCTCGCAGAAGAATCCGCCCTTGTGATTGATTGAAGGCGACCACTTCTTCTGTATCCAACAATCATCAATCAGCCGCCACATCAGGTTCTTGTCATCTATGACCTCATCAATAGCCACAAGCACGGGTTGATGCCGCTGCTCCGGATCAGAGTGATCGTTGTAGTATACGCCAAGTTTGTACGTATCCTTGATGATGTCTTTATACTCTTCCCATTTGTATCCTGAGGTCCAAAGGCCACATTTCTCGACGCTCACTTTGCGGCGCAACATGGCGCAAATCTCGGGGAATTCGGGGTGTAATGTCGGCTCCCCACCCATAATCCCGATACCCCCACGAAAACCTGCAAGCGAATCAATTGCCCGTTCCACCATCGCTAATTCCATAAAATACGGCTTTCGATGATGCCCCACAAAACGAGTGCAATTCGCACATTGATGGGTACACGCGTTCGTAATCTCAATCTGGATTAGCCATGCCTTGTAAAGAGGTTTCATATACCGTTCCTGAATCCTGCTCAGACACTCACACGGAATAGTGTCTCCCGTCCCGTCGCTCATTCAACTACAGGCGACATACCACATTCAATGCCTCTTGTCCATCCATGCCATCAAGCACTGCTCGACAGATACTTGCTGCAGTACAAACATGCCATGTAATGAACTTTACTTCGCAGTTAGCTATTCCCTGACAGCCAAACAATGACGATGCCACAAAGAAAACAACAGCAGCCGCCAAACCAGTACTTCCTTTTCCTTTTCCAAAGGTTGATACATAACTTTGCGAAATTGAAGCATTTTCTCCATCTCCCGTACGGAAAAATAGTCGCGTGCGGCACTGTCAGACGCCATCAGAGCGTCGCGAACAAACTCCTTGTTAAGTAAAATCATGTCCGCGATCGGCAATAGGAACCCCCTCTTCTTCCGCCATGCAATGTCTGAGGGCAAGCAGGTTTCTGCCAGCTTCCGCAGAATGAGTTTCTCTTGGACCCCGAAGAAATTGAACGCACTGCCAATCCTCTTCAGTTTCATCGGCAAACTGTACACAGCCTCAACCACTTTGTGATCCATAAACGGCACACGAGCCTCCAACGAAGCCGACATTGTCGCTCGATCAACTTTCTGAAGCAAATGATTAGGCAACTGGCCATATATCTCCTGAGCCGTAACCTGACGAAATATGTCCGATTCGCCGGACGCCAGAAAGTTTTCCACAATCCGTCGGGTGTGTTTCCAGTATTTCGGACGAAACAACCGCGCATTAGCATAGTAATAACCCAAGGCTCGAATCTGCATCGGCAGGAAACGAAACGGCAACTGAGAAAGCCCAAACCATGAATACCCGCCAAATATCTCATCCGCACCTTCCCCCACAAACGCCACTTTTATTCCACGTTTGACGATTTCACGGCTAATCAAGGCTGTGCTGAAAAGACCACCGTCCAAAGTGCCCAAGTCGTCAAAATGCGGCAGGATTTGTATCAGGGATTCAACGGCATCACCAACTTCAATTCTAAACTCCGTATGATCGGTACCACAATAATCTGCGACCTTTCTTGCGAATGGCCCTTCATCCAGTTCATGACCGAAAATTGCTGTGAAGGTTTTTAACTGCGCGCCTCTCAATTTGCTGGCAGCGGCCACCACTAAAGACGAATCTAACCCGCCGGACAGAAGAAAACCCAAGGGAACATCGCTGCGAAGCATCATCCGGATAGTATCATCAAACAATGATCCAAACCGGGAACAGGCATCCTCCAAAGATTCGTTCTCCCATGTTTTGTCTACCGACAGGTTCCAATAGCGTTGTTTAGAAAACATTCCAGCCCGCCATGTCATAATGGTGGCGGGCGGCACTTTTTTTATTCCCTCAACAATCGTTTCTTCCGAATCAGGCAAATAGGACCATGCCAGCAGATCCTGAACCTTATCGTGATTCAACCGAAGAACATTGCCACCCGGAGCATGAGACCACAATACTCGCGCTTCGGATGCAAAGGCACAGCCACCTTTGTGCTCCGTATAATAGAGAGGTTTGATCCCTAAAGGATCACGCACAAGTAGAAGCTGATCCCGTTCAAAATCGTACAGCCCTATCGCGAACATCCCTCGAAATCGTGTGAAACAACTTTCCCCCCATGAGGCATACCCGTGCAAGATCACTTCCGTGTCCGATCTGGTGTGGAAAACACAACCACGATTCTCCAACTCTTTCCGCAATTCAACAAAGTTGTAGATTTCGCCATTGTAAACAACTGCCAAGCGCTGATCTGCAGAGAACATGGGCTGATTGGCCTCCGCTGTGAGATCAATAATACTCAGTCGGCGATGCCCCAGAAACACACCCCTCACAGGATCACTGTAGCAGCCTTCAGCATCAGGACCTCTATGGCATAGACCTCGAGTCATTGCCAAAACCTCACTCGCCCAGTCACGCCCAGGTCCGTCAATTATGCCCGCGATTCCACACATATCATCTATACCCGTCTGAAACAGAAAATCCGAATCAATAGGTTTCTCGATATGGCACGGAGAGCCCAAGAATGTTTCACAATGTTCACGTTCTCCAACTCACTCGCACCCACGACGCTCCTTACCACGCCAGCGCGTCCTTGCATGCCACCACAATGTCATCTGCTACCGGAAGCACTTGCGCCTCCAATGACATAGCCGAAGGTATGGGCGAATCTTCAGCACCAACACGCATCACCGGGCCATCAAGAAACTCCATGCATTCCTCCGCTACCCGGGCAGCCACTTCCGCTCCCACGCCACCTCGCTTGCATCCCTCTTCCACCACTACGAAATGACCCGTTTTCTCAACCGACTTGGCAATCGTCGCGCTATCCAACGGATTCAATGTGCGAAGATCAATGACCTCTATCTCCACACCATCTTCAACAAGTAAGTCGGCTGCGTCCAAAGCCAAGTCCACCATTCGAGAATAAGCTGCAACCGTTACATCGGTTCCTGCCCGGCGCACAACAGCGCCGCCGAAAGCGATTTCGCTGTCCTGGCATTCGAACACTTCACCGCGTTTCTTGTAGAGCAGTTTGTGCTCCACAAATAAAACAGGACCATCGTAACGAATCGCCGCCTTCAGCATCCGGAACGCATCGTCAGGCGTGCTGGGCACAACTACTTTCAAACCCGGCACATTCATAAACCATGACTCCAGACACTGGGAATGACTTGCCCCATATCCCCGTCCGCCACCTGCCGGAGTACGGATCACGAGCGGAACGTTCACCTGACCGGCGTATATGTAATGCAATTTAGACGCATGATTCATGATCTGGTCCATTGCCAATGCAATGAAATCCATGAACATAATCTCAACAACCGGCCTCAGCCCTGTCATCGCTGCGCCTGTCGCCACGCCAATAAAACTGTTTTCGGAAATCGGCGTCTCAATAATTCTGTCGCTCCCAAATTCGTCCCATAAACCGGCGGTTACCCCAAATGCGCCACCATAGACGCCAATATCCTCGCCTATCAGTACAACTGATGGATCACGCTTCATTTCTTCGCGTAATGCCGTCCGTATTCCCTCGCTATATGTCATCTCACTCATGAGCATCAACCGGTATTTCCCAATAAGCACTTGGGGATAAAATCATGGTTCTTTCTCTTTCCTTTGTCATCAGTGTTTATCCGTGTGCATCTGTGTTTTTCCTCTTCACTGTCGTCACACATACACTCCGCTCAGCGCGGATTCGGGCGACGCAAGCTCGGATCTCATACCAAACTCAACAGATTCCGTCACTTCCGCTTCCACTTGCTGTTGCACACGCAAAACTTCAGCTTCCCGCGCTTTCAAACCAGGCAGATATCGGTCGAAGGAAATGACCGGATCTCTCACCCGCCACTCGCTTTCCTCTGCTTCGGTCCTATACACCCGTTTGTCACTCTTCGAATGCCCGACAAACCGATACGTCCTGCCTTCAATAAGCACCGGCCCCATTCCCCCTCGCACCGCGTCCAACACCCCGCCAACCGCCTCTCTCACAGCAAGAACATCCATGCCGTCAACGGAGTATCCTCGAATACCATACGCAACTGCACGTTCCGCAACACTCGTTACGTTCATCGAACGACTTGAGGACATGGACATACCGTACAAATTATTCTCGCAGAAATAGATCACGGGCAACTTCCAGATTGATGCCATGTTCAATGATTCATGGAATGTCCCTTGGTTTGATGCTCCGTCGCCAAAGAAAACAAGTATCACCTGCCCGCTGTTTCGAAGTTTCGCGGACAGACCCGCGCCGGTGGCAATCGGAAGTCCGCCTCCGGTTATCCCGTTCGTGCCGAGGAAACCAAGCTCTATCGCGCACATATGCTGCGTACCGCCTTTGCCCTGGCAATAGCCTGTCGCCTTGCCCATCAGCTCAGCCATCACTCGACGCGGATCCCCGCCCTTGGCAAGCAAATGACCGTGTCCGCGATGTGTACTTATGACCAGATCGTTCTTGCCGAGCACGGAAACGGCTCCAACGGCACATGCTTCTTGCCCGACACACAAGTGGCAGGTTCCTCCTATCATTCCTCTGGAAAACAGCTCTTCGACTTTTTCTTCGAATCGCCTTATCAAAAGCATCTTGTGATATAAATCAATCATATTCGACTGCTTATCCGTCTTTATTCATACCATGTTGAACGATATCTCCGACAGAATTCAAAAGCGAGATAATGCCGTCGCTGTTATATTCTCACGGTGAATGGATTTTACAATTCCTTACGTCAGTACTCCCCTGAATTTTTCTTTATTGTCCATGATCCATTTAACCACGTCCTCCACAATCGTCTCCGCTGGGCGAGTTGGCAGCCATCCCAATTCGCCACGAATCTTCCTCGTGTCTGACAAATACAACGGCACATCCCCAGGACGGACAGCATCGTCGTAGCCTATCTCGATCGTGCGTCCTGCAACAGTCCTGCACAATTCTGTCAGTTCCAGCAGAGACACACTGACTTCCCGACCGCCCCCAACGTTGCGAACGCGTCCATCCCATTCGTCCATATGAGCCAACTGAAGCAACAACAAGTCGCACAGGTCGTCAATATGCAGGATGCCACGGACTTGTTTCCCGTTGTAGCCTATATACTTCAGCCGCTTCCCGTATATATGTGCTGCGACCCATAGACCAATGATCCCCTGATCAACTCGGCCCATCTGCCAGGGACCCGCAATGACGCCGCACCTGTTCACCGCCACACGTAACCCGAATTGCGCCCCATATTCCCGTACCATTACCTCCGATGCGTATTTCGTTGCGCCATACAATGTCTTTGCTCCGTCAACATCAAAACTCTCGTCCACTCCTAGAACGGTGACACCCGCCTGCTCCTGGATATCAGACAGTTCAAAGCGCCTGTCCGTCTCTCGCATCCGCATCGCTCGAAGCGCATTGACGGCATAGACCCTGCTGGTGGATAGGAACATCACAGCGGCTGAGCATCTTCGCGCCGCCTCGAGAACGTTCAGAGTGCCACCCAGGTTCGTATCCACAACGTAGTCCACCCTTATTCCATCGACACCCGCCATGACGGACGGCTCGGCGGCCGCGTCAATAATCAGTTCATACCGAGCCCCGTCGAACGCTTCGCGATTCCTGACATCGGCCCGGACGAATGAAACGCCTGCGGCTGACAATCTGGGAACGTTCAGTTCGGAGCCTTTTCTGTGCAGATTGTCAACGCAGACAACCTCGCAGTCCGGGAAGTCATGTTTCAGGCGCAAGGCAATAGAGGATCCTACAAACCCTGCCCCACCAGTAATAAGCACACGTTTGAACGGTTCTTGCGACATGGTTTTACAATGTCGCAGGTTCATGAGTATATTTCAAGTCCCTCGCCCTGCTTCGTTCGCCAAATACCCTCTTTCTTCCCACCATAAAAACCTGTTTAAAAACGCTACATATTGTGGTTGCATACTGACAGTACTACATGCTATAGATGTATGAAATTATTCCGTAATGGAAGAAATTGACCTGTCTGACGGAGGATTGTTTTGTACCTTAAGTTTCTGCAAATGTCTGGTTTCAAGAGCTTTGCAAACAAGACACATCTCGAGTTCCTTCCCGGAATGACCGCCATCGTCGGGCCAAACGGTTGCGGAAAGAGCAATGTTTCCGACGCTCTACGCTGGGTTCTCGGGGAACAAAGCGCCAAGGCCCTCCGCGGCAGTAAGATGGAGGACTGCATTTTCAACGGCACCGATGCACGAAAACCACTCGGAATGGCCGAAGTCAGCGTCACCTTTGCCGATTGCGAGAAGGCGCTCGGTATCGAATACGACGAAGTAACAATCACTCGAAGAGTTTTCAGATCCGGTGAAGGACAATACTTTCTCAATAAAACACCCTGCCGCCTCAAAGATATACAGCGATTGTTTATGGATACCGGAGTCGGCACCACTTCATACTCCCTCATGGAACAGGGACGCATAGATCGAATCCTAAGCGTTCGTCCGGAAGACAGGCGAGCAGTCTTCGAAGAAGCCAGCGGAATAACAAAATTCAAGGCCGACAAAAAAGAGGCAATTCTCAAACTCGAACATACCGAGGCAAATCTGTTGCGTCTCGCCGATGTCATACGCGAAGTTAAAAGACAGATTGGTTCGCTCCAAAGACAAGCGGGTAAAGCACGACGCTACAAAGAGCTTCGGGACGAGTTGCGCAAACTAGATGTCTACTCAGCCAAAACGCGACTTAAAGCGGCTGACGCAGAGATCGCCAACGCCGAAAAGGAGCTTGCATCAATAATTTCTCAATTGAACGAAGCACAAGTCGAAATTCAAGGCATGGAGAAAGACAATTCTTCGCTACGCGATAGCATAGTCAAAACAGAACGCGAAATTGGAAACGTCAGCGAAATGAGCGTTCAAGCGGAAAGCAACCTTGAACACACACGCGAATTGATAGACACAAACCGCCAACGCATAGCTGAATACCAAAACTGGTCCACTCGCGACAGTCAGGAAATCGAAAAAACCCAAGAACTTTTGACTACAATGAAAACGGATGTAGAAACATTGGTCCGGCGCCGCAATACAGCGGCAGCAGAACGCGATAAGGCCGAAGAAGTGCTTCGAAAAAGCAACGAAACATTGAATAATCACCGCGAGAAAACCGAGGGCGTAAGAATTCGGATTCAAGAACTTCGACAGGAAATCGTCGGACTCGAGAGTCTGTCGTCTCGACTCCATAACGAATTGGTGGAAATCGAAGCGCGCGAACGTTCGTCTGTAATCCAGCGAGAAAGGCTCTCCGCTGAAAAATCCCAATTGGCACGAGTTGTAGCGGCTTATGAAAAACGCAACAACGAAATGATCGGCAATATTAATGATATGCGTGCTATAACGGATAAAAATGCCACAGACTTGGAAAATCTTAAGGCCAAATATGCGCAATATTCAGAATCGCTTGCAGCTTCAAATCGAACCCTGTCAAATATCGAATCCGGAGTTGCCGCCAAACGGGCCAGACTGGAACTGCTCTGTGAGGCCCAGGAATCAGGAGAAGATTTCCCAGGCGGCACAAGAATACTCCTGGACAAATCAAATCCGGCGCAAATAGACAGGTCTCATATTCTCGGCGCACTTGCGGAACACTTGAGCGTAGAAGCCGATATTCAGCCGGCACTCGAAGCGGCCTTGCGCACATGGCTTGACGCCGTGGTTGTCCGTAATTCGTCCGCAGCACGAGAGTTGTTGAAACATATAATATTTCTCAGAGAAGGCTCAACCCGGCTAGTAACTCTCGATGCGCCACATCATAACAAATCGCCGTTACAATATCCGGATAAAACAACAAGGCTTGTTGATAAAATTACTTGCGATGATTCCATACGCCCTCTGCTTGAAAACCTGATCGGACATGTTGTCTATGTGGAATCGCTCGAAGATATACCCCCATCCATTCCGCCGAATATCGCTTACGTTGCCAAAGACGGATCTATGGCACATGGTTCAGGCGCTATGGAATTCTGGATGTCTGAAGCAGCCGAATCAAATCCGTTCTCCCGAAAATATGTCGTGGAGACAACACGACAGGAACTCTCTCTGGACGAGCAGCATTCCGCCGATTGCCGTCTGGGAATAGACCGAATTACCGCCGACATGAACACTTTGTCATCTTCTATCGCTAATTCCCAAAGCGCTCTCGACGATTCCAGAAATGCCCTAGCACAAAAAGAAGGCGAAAGCCGACTTGTCGCAATGGAAGCCAAGGACGCAAAAGAAAGACTCGACACGGTTTTGTGGGAACTCGGCCAATTGGAGAACCAGGGCGCATCCGGCGATTCCGAACACGCACAGATATCCAGCAAGTTAAAGGAACTCCGCGAAGAACGCGAAACTATGGCGCAAACCATACATTCATTGACGGACGATTTGCGCCAGCATGAGATGAGGCAATCAGAACTGCAGACCGTCGCAACTGAAAACAGGGTAACTTTTGCGACGCTCAAGCAGGAAGTGGATCACCTTGCACAGCAAGTACAGTCCGGAGAAGCCCGAGTTTCAGAACTGGAACGCGCACTCAATGATCGTTCGACCGGTGTGCAATCTTACAAAACCAGCATTGATAAGCTGACAACGGAAATCGAATCGGCCACGAGCAAACTCTCCTCACTCGAGGAAACAGTCAAACTCAACGAGGAGAAGGCCCATAGCCTGCGCCGCAACAGAGAAAAACAAGCCGAAGAACTGTCTGCAATGGAAGAAACATTGATGAAAGAACGCGCCAGACAGGATGCCATCCGTAACGCCAAGTCAGATCTCGAGATTCGGCTCGCTGAAAACAGAATGCGCCGGCAGAACCAGATTGATCGTGTTACATCGGAATACAACATGACGGTTGATCAAATGTTCGACGAAACCGATCCGGATTGGGGCAACAACACACCATCAATTGACACAACAGAGACACGAATAGCTGAGCTGCGCACAAAAATCGAGGCCATGGGACCTGTCAATCTGGTGGCCATCGAAGAGTACAAAGAACTGGAAGAACGTTATGCTTTCCTTGTTTCCCAAGAAGACGATTTAACGAGATCAAAACAACAATTGATGGAAATGATTCGCAAGATCAATCGTACTACATCGGAAATGTTCAGCACAACCTTTGAACAGGTGAACAGTAATTTTGAAACTATGTTTAAAAAATTATTCAATGGCGGTACAGCCAAACTGGTCCTTGTCAACGAAGAAGACGTCCTGGAATGCGGAATAGAAATTATCGCAAGACCACCCGGCAAACGACTTCAGAATGTGACCCTGCTCTCTGGGGGAGAACGAACCATGACCGCCGTCGCGCTTCTATTTGCCATCTATATGACCAAGCCCAGCCCGTTCTGTCTGCTCGACGAGCTTGACGCCGCTCTGGACGATACCAATATCGGAAGGTTCGTTGTCGTGCTGCAGGAATTCCTTACACAATCTCAGTTTATCGTGATAACTCATAACAGAAACACCATCGCTGCCGCATCCACTTTATACGGAGTGAC
>JAFGTH010000088.1 GCA_016934225.1 Lentisphaerota bacterium
AAGCGTATCAACAGGATCATCAGTTGTGCATACCAGCACAACGCCGGATTTCTTCATTAACTCGCGGCAACTGAACTCGGGTTGAGCCAGTTTCTCTCTGCATTCATTCCAAATTGATTTAGCCGTTTCCGGCGACAATAAACGGTCTCCAATACCGAAATATCGTTTCAATTCCAAGTGAGTCCAATCGTACAGCGGATTACGCAACAGGTACGGCATTGTTTGCGCCCATTTTTCAAATCTGGCGTAATCGTCGGTGCCGCCGCTGCAATACTCCTCCTGTATTCCATTGGTTCGCATAGCGCGCCATTTATAATGATCACCATAAAGCCATATCTGTGTGAGATTCTCCCATCGTCTATCTGCGGCGATATCAGCGGGCGATAAATGACAATGGTAATCAATTATCGGCATATTAGCGGCATGTTCGAAGTAGAGTTTTTTCGCCCATTCGTTTTCGAGAAGAAAATTATCGTTAATCAATACATCTTTCATCATCTTTGCTCCGATTCGGCATTAATCATATAAGTTTGAATTCTTTAACCGGGCGAGTCAAACAAGTTTGAGCAAATTCGGAAGAAATGATGTGCCGCGGCAATGGGGCGTATAACCGCAACAAACGGCGCCAACAAGCGTAGCTATTGAGTCATCCGCAAACTTATTTCCGGGGCTTCCCTTCCCTTGCGCAATTGTTTGATGAAAATTTGTTTAGAACATGCTTGTATCCAGAGCGCAATGAATGCAAAATTTCTTGAGGCATGAAAGTCATGAGGACTATGCAAAAGGATATCTGCATGAATGAAAGAATATCCTCATCCGTATCGAAAACATACGCCCACAGTCTACCCGGTCGCCCACAATCCGAATGGCAGGCGCTTGAAGCCCATCTCAAGTCCGTCGCAACCCTCGCCCGTCAATTCGCTGAACCGTTCGACAGCGTAGATTGGGCATGGAACGCAGGATGGCTGCATGATGTGGGGAAGGCCACAAATGCTTTCCAAAGCTATCTGGCGCGCAGCAATGGCTTGGATGATTCCAACTATGATTCTGACGGAAGCCAATCCAATCATGCAAGCTCAGGCGCAGCATTGGCAGAAGAAAAACTTGGACTCCAAATTGGTCGCGTTCTGGCCTACCTGTCTGCCGGACATCATGCCGGTCTTCCGGATTGGCACGCATTGGAAACCGGCAATGCCGCGCTCTCGATCCAATTGAATGAGGGACGGAACAACCTCAAGCACATCAAAGACTTTGCAGCGACAATCATCAGCAAACTTGCACCAGTCAAGCGACCTCCAAGCTTTGTTATGAAATCGGAGCATTATCACCTCTGGGTCAGGATGTTGTTCTCCTGCCTGGTGGATGCCGATTATCTCGACACGGAACACTTCATGGAACCCGGAAAAGCGGCAGGGCGTGGATCCTATCCGGAACTTGCCGAGCTGGCACAGAAGTTCTTTCCCGCCTTGGATCAACTGGAGCGCGACGCACGCAAAACATCGGTAAACGCCATCCGTTCGGAAATTCGACAGAGCTGCGAACGTGCGGCGGAATTGCCGCAAGGGTTCTTTTCATTAACCGTCCCGACCGGCGGCGGCAAGACGCTTTCGGCAATGGCATTTGCGCTCCGCCACGCTCTTAAACACGGGCATAAGAGAGTAATCTATGTTATTCCCTACACAAGTATCATTGAACAAACTGCTCACGCTCTGAAGAATATCTTTGGCGCGGAAAATGTGGTGGAGCACCACAGTAATCTTGACCCCCAACGTAAGTCTCCACGGTTGCAACTGGCGTCCGAGAACTGGGATGCCCCGATCATTGTCACCACCAACGTTCAATTCTTCGAATCCCTTTATGCGGCAAAATCCAGCCGTTGCCGCAAGTTGCACAATGTCGTAAACAGCGTAGTGATTCTCGACGAAGCCCAGCTTCTGCCCCCCGAACTACTCGCGCCCTGTGTAGACGCCATGAACCAGCTTGTGCGGAACTATGGTGTTACTTTGGTGCTGGCCACCGCCACACAACCTGCGTTGTTCTCCTTGCCCAAGCCGTGTCCCTGCCTCGAAAAGGCAACGGAAATAATTCCGCCGGAGATGAATCTCTATGACCGGTTGAAACGCGTCGAATATAGTCTTCCCTCGGACTTCTCGAAGACATGTGAATGGTCTGAAATTGCGGCGCGCCTGCAGCAGCATGAGCAAGTTCTTTGCGTGGTAAACACCCGTCGCGATTGCCACGACCTATTCAGACTCATGCCTGACGGAACGATTCATTTGTCGGCGTTGATGTGCGGTGAACATCGGTCCAAGGTGATTGCGCAAATCAAGAGACGGCTCAAAGACGGCTTGCCGATTCGAGTGATCAGTACACAACTCGTCGAAGCGGGAGTGGATATCGATTTCCCCGTGGTCTATCGCGCGCTGGCCGGACTGGACTCCATCGCACAAGCCGCCGGTCGGTGCAATCGCGAAGGCAAACTGAACAAAAACGGGCAAGTCGGCAAAGTTCATGTCTTTGTGCCGCCCAAACCTGCGCCTCGCGGTTTGCTGCTGAAGGGCGAAAACAAGACCCGCGAACTCTGCGTCTTACCGGAATTCGATCCGCATTGCCCCGATACCTACTCCCGCTATTTCCAATTGTTCTATGCCGCCGTCAACGACACCGGCGCAGACTGGTTGCGAGACAGACTGGTTAAAGACGTGAATCCTGATTTGTTCTTTCAATTTCGTACGGCTGGTCAGGAGTTTCGATTGATTAGAGATGAAGAACAAGAAACCATCATTGTTCGTTATGGCAAGAGTGATGAACTCTTGCAGCGGCTGCGGTTCGCCGGGCCGACGCGTGAAATCATGCGCGGACTACAACGTAACATGGTGCATCTGCCCGTACGAATGGCTGAGCGAATGAAACAGGATGGTCTGCTGGAGGAAATCCATGCCGGTATTTGGGCGCAAAGTCTACCTTCACTCTATGATCAAGAAATCGGATTAAACGTATTTCGGGAAAGTCTGTCGCCGGAAGACTTAATACAATGAACGATAACATGCGAGGTGAACCATGAAAGGATTCTGTCTTGAAGTGAGCGGCCCGTATGCCTGCTTCACGCGGCCTGAAATGAAGGTTGAACGTGTCAGTTATGATGTCATCACGCCATCGGCAGCACGAGCCATTTTCGATGCGATATTATGGAAACCGGCCATCATCTGGCGGATCAAAAGGATTGAGGTGTTGGAGCCGATACGTTGGATTTCCATCCGCCGCAACGAAGTGGGCAAAATGGCGTCACCGAGGTCGTCCGGTATCTTTATAGAGAATGACCGTCAGCAGCGCGCCGGGCTCTTTCTACGCGACGTGAAGTACCGACTCTTTGCCGAATTCGAATTTATCCCGCCCGACAAACGAGGTAAGGTTTATAACCCGGTGCCGGAATGGCTGATCGACAAAGATGAAGCCATGGAACTCAAGAAGCCGGATATCCGGTCTGATGAAACCGAGGCCAAATACGCCGCCATGTTCGAACGACGCGCAAAAAAGGGCCAGTGCTTCAACCAACCCTATCTTGGTTGCCGCGAGTTTTCCTGTGCCTTCCGGCTGGTAGATCCAGAAGCTGAACCTGCCGCACCAATTCCAGAAACCCGCGATTTGGGGTGGATGCTCTACGATCTCGACTTCAGCGATCCAACCGATCCCAAACCGCAGTTCTTTCAGGCAAAGATGGATGCCGGTGCGATCATAACCGATCGCAACAAGGTGGAGGTGCGCTCATGATCTTGCAGGCGCTAAAAGAATACTATGACCGAAAGGCGGACGATCCTAACAGCGACATTGCGCCAGAAGGCTTTGAAAAGAAAGAGCTTCCTTTTCTGGTCGTGATCAAACCGGATGGGCAATTTGTCAACCTTGAAGACACGCGCGAGCAGGTCGGGAAACGGCTAACTGGCAAGGCGTATCTGTTGCCACGATCATGCGTACGAACAGGAAGCAGAAGCTATGAAAAGACTTTTTTGCTATGGGATCATATTGGCTATCTTTTCCGGTTCTCCAAGACGGATGGACCAGATGATAGGAAAAAAGCCGTCAACCAACACCAGGCTTGGCTCAATTCGCTTCAAGCATTGCCGAATGAGCTGAAACAGGACGAAGGGGTGGCCGCCATCCTTATGTTCTATGAGACGAATGGCATGGAAAAGGTCAAGGCGACGTCCAATTGGAGTGAATGTGTGAAACTACCTTCCTGCAACATGAGCTTTCGTTTGGCTGGTGATACACTTCCCATTCCTTGCCGCCCCAAGGTCCAAGAATATGTGCGGTCTTTCGTGTCGCAAATCTCCGAAAACCACGATAAGAAACAGGAAACCAAGACAAGAATCTTCGCACATTGTCTTATTACGGGTCAATACGGGGAGATCGCGAAGACCCATGGTCGAACACCAATCAACAAGGACACGAAGAGTCTTGTGGCATTTCAGAAAAACTCCGGATACGATTCCTACGGAAAAGTACAATGTTATAATGCCCCCGTCTGCAAATCAGCGGAGTTTGCATACACAACCGCACTAAACACCTTGCTCAAATCAAGGAGCCAACGTCTGCAAATTGCAACCGCCACCACCGTGTTTTGGTCGGCTAAGAAATCGCAGTTTGAGAGCGTGATGCCGTTTTTCTTTTCAGAGCCGCCAAGAGACGACCCTGATAAATATACCGATGCAGTGAAAGCGCTCTACGATTCAATCTGGAACGGAACCTATGTCATCCCGGATGACGATACGCGTTTCTATGTTCTTGGACTTTCGCCGAATGCTGCGCGCATTGCCGTGCGGTTCTGGAAAGTCGGTACGGTGAAAGAGATAGGCACACGGCTAAAACGGCATGTTGATGATTTGGCAATCATACATGCACCGGGACTGAATCCCGCTCTTCCCATGTGGAAACTCCTTCGTTCTATTGCAGTTCGTGAGGAAGACAAGAACATTCCGCCGAATCTCGGTGGCGACACCATGCGCTCAATTCTTGAAGGTCTGCCCTATCCGCAAACGCTGTTGCAGGCGGCAGTCCGGCGGATTCGGGCGGAACATGACATTACTTATCCGCGCGCCGCACTAATAAAAGCCTGTATCAATCGGTCAACGCGATTCAAAAACCCTACAATAAAGGAGGAATTGAAAGTGACTCTTGACCCGCAAAACACAAACATCGGCTACCGACTGGGGCGACTTTTCGCCAGTTTGGAGAAGATACAAACCGAGGCCAACCCCGGCATTAATGCGACGATTCGCGACAAGTTCTATGGCGCGGCATCCAGCACGCCAGTGACGGTTTTCGGCAATCTCATGCGACTCAAAAACCATCATATCGCCAAACTGGAACATCAGGGGCGCAGAGTATTCTTCGAAAAGTTGCTGGGCGAAATCTTGGACGGCATCGACGATTTTCCGCCTCATCTGGACATGTCGGATCAGGGGCGATTCGCAATCGGTTATTATCATCAAACGCAGAGCTTCTATACCCCAAAAAAACAATAACAACAGAAAGGAAACACCATGAGCAACGAAAGTATTATCAGGAATCGTTACGACTTTGTACTGATCTTCGACGTGCAGGATGGCAATCCCAACGGCGATCCGGATGCTGGTAATCTCCCGCGCGTGGACGCGGAAACCGGGAACGGCATCGTCACGGACGTGTGTCTGAAACGCAAGGTAAGAAACTTTGTTCAGATGACGAAGGAGTGTAAACCCCCGTTCGACATTTTTGTGAAGGAGAAAGCGGTCCTCAATATGTTGATCGATCAGGCGCACGAGCAGGAATCAGTAAAGTCGAAGGAGAAAGGGGAGAAGACAGATGCGGCCCGAAAGTGGATGTGTGAGAAGTATTTCGACATCCGCACATTTGGGGCTGTCATGAGCACGGGGAAGAATGCGGGCCAAGTTCGCGGCCCGGTACAAATGACCTTTGGTCGTTCAGTTGACCCGATTGTGACTCTTGAACACTCCATTACGCGTATGGCAGTGGCCACTGAGGCGGAGGCGGAAAAGCAGAGCGGTGACAATCGAACTATGGGCCGCAAAAATACCGTGCCGTATGGCGTTTACGTTTCGCACGGCTTTGTGTCTGCTCACTTGGCCGCGCAGACCGGATTCAACGAGGATGACTTGAATTTGCTGTGGAGATCGTTACAAGACATGTTCGAGCACGACCGCTCTGCGGCGCGTGGGCTGATGGCCACCCGTAAGCTGATCGTCTTCAAGCACGATTCCCCCCTCGGCTCCGCCCCGGCTCACAAGCTGTTCGACTTGGTCACAATCAGGCGCAAGGACAAATCGAAGCCACCGCGCGCGTTTGCGGACTATGATGTCACG
>JAFGTH010000089.1 GCA_016934225.1 Lentisphaerota bacterium
CCTCACGTTCTCCTGCGCTTTCTCGGTTGAGAAAGGCCTGAAGACAGGGATCGTTTGTTGACCGCATCCAGGTTTCCAGATCGCTGCGCATCTGTTCGGCCACAACGTGATGTTCGGGACTGTGGATCAAGTTGTGCAGCGCATCCGGATCCTTTTCGAAATCGTACAGTTCCTCTACCACACGGTACTGAAAGAGTTTGACGCGATCGGCAACAGACTGGTCAGCAGCGGACGCTGCCTGCATGGCTTTGAAGGTGCGACCCTCTTGCGATTCATTTTTGAAGACCCGTGTTCCGTTTGACCAGGCATTAAAGATATAACCATAGTGTTTATTCTGAATACACCGCATGGGATAGCGATTGTACCTGGCGGTTTCATGGAACTGCGTACATACGTGTTCACGACCCTGCTGGGCATCGCCTTTCAACACCGGCAGAAAGGAGGTTCCGTCCAGGTTGTCCGGCAATGGCAGCTTCAACAGATCCAGAATGGTGGGCATCAAATCGATGCCGGAGATAAAATGCTTCGCATCCACGCCGCCAGGCTGAATCACACCCGGTAAGCGCATGATCCAGGGAGTTTTGGTACTGTGGAGATAACAGTTGGTTTTGGCGAACGGAAAGGCCATACCGTTATCTGACAGGAAAATCACCAATGTATTGTCAGCCTGCCCGGTTTCTTCCAATGCTCGAAGCAATACGCCGACCGTATCATCACAGCGGCGAGCAGAGCTATAGTATTCAGCGACTTCCCGGCGCACTTCGGGCAAGTCGGGCAGAAATCCCGGCACCTGCACGTCTTCCGGCCGATAGGTCCGGGACGGTGGCGTAATTTGTTCATTCGGCCATTCTTCGCGTTCCTGATCGCTGCCCGAGAACGGCCGGTGCGGATCGTGGGAATTGGCCATCAGATAAAACGGCCTGCCCTGGCGTTGTGCTTCCTCAAAAAAGGATCGGGCGTATTGATAATAGAGGGCGGGATCTCTTCCCTGACCTAAATCAGGCTGATCTTTGCTCATATCCCAGGCAAAGTCCAGACGAGGGGTGGAATGATCGTATTTTCCCAGAATTCCGCATACATAGCCGGCTTCCCGCAGACAATCCGGCAGAGTGGCAATCTCCAGATCCGTATGATAAAAGCCTTCAATGCCATTACGGTGCGGATACCGTCCGGTCGCCAATACTCCACGCGAAGGCTGGCAGACAGCGATTGTGACATGAGCATACTCGAAACGAATGCCTTCGGACGCCAACAGATCGATATTTGGGGTAATTTCGGGCGTCTGACAGCCGTACGCGCCGACAGAATCCCAATTTAAATCGTCAGCAGTCATAAAGAGAATATTGAGCATAATTTTAGCATCTCGTTCCCACACTCCGCGTGGGAATGCTCTTCCAGGACGCTCCGCGTCCGGCCCGGCGACACAAAGCGTCGACGCGGGGCGTTCCCACGCGGAGCGTGGGAACGAGAAGGGTCCGATAAACATGTCATTGCGAGGAGTCTTCGACGAAGCAATCCGGTTCTCCTGGCGAGATTACTTCGTCGAAGACTCCTCGCAATGACAGATAGGTATTACCGAATTTAAATTTTAATGTTCATCAGGCAATTACCCAAAATTTTTCTGTTCACAAGTTCTATTTACCGAGTCCGATCCTCTTAATAACTTCTCCATAAACATTACTCCCACCGACGATAATATCAGTGAGCTCTTCTTCAGTAAAGACCTGGGGTGGAAAAAAGCCCATGGTCGTCAGTTTCTTTGTGTAAGCTTCGGTTTGGATAATCTTGTCAAATTCAGATTTCAGATACTTGGCGATATCGTCCGGCGTGTCTTTATGAACGGCTAACCATAAAATCGCTTTGAATTTTTCCAGACCGGTATACCCCAATTCTGCTGATGCAGGAACGTCTGGTAAAATCTTCGCTCTTTCCTTATCCAGAACCAACACTCCTGTGAACTGCCCATCGGAAATTTTCGTATTCGCCAGGGACACATCTATGACATAAAAATCAATGTGTCCACCTAACAACGCGGCAAAACCTTCGCTTGTACCGGTAAACGGAACAAATTGCGGCATTTTATACTCGCTTTGCGCAAAAAAGTAGTGTGCCGCCAGGAATCCGATACCATTCGGATTCGCGGTACTCCATGTGACCATCTCTCCAGACTTAAGTTTTGCCGTAAGGTCTTCGAATGTTTTAATGTCACTCTTTGAATTGGTGACAATCATCTGACTTTCCGGTACCATCATCGCCGTTAAATGACGGAAGCTATTGACGTCATACGGTAAGTCAATAATATGCGGCTGAATTTGCATTCCTGCCGGCGCACATGCTAATATTGTGTAGCCATCCGAAGGTTCTGTAAGATATTCCATCATGCCGGTTGTTTGAGCGGCTCCAGGACGATTCACGACAACCTTATTCACGCCAATATCCAGAAGATCCACCACGATCCGTGTTGGAATATCCAACGCTGCTCCTGCCGGCGCCGGAACCAGGAATACGATGTTCTTTTTCGGATAATCTTTGGGTTTCACTGGTTCACCACCTGAAGATTCGGCAACAACACTCATCATCATCACCACGACCACGACCATGCTTAATAACTTTTTCATAACAAAACCCTCCGTAAAAACCTGTGACAATGTTCCCTCTTAGCGACATGCTATGAGGGCTGTTGGTACAACCCTCCCGGCCATGCCGGGAGTTCTTCGCCTCCGTTATTCGGAAGAATACTGGCGTTTCGATAGACATCTTTGATATCTGATGGTCTCTTCCATAGTGCCGGCTTACTATCGTTATACCAGGCTTGTAAGGGCTGCTAGGCACCCGGATGCTTTTCCCAGA
>JAFGTH010000090.1 GCA_016934225.1 Lentisphaerota bacterium
AGATTGTAACCTTTGGTAATTTTTGCATTGCCAACAGCACAACCATTAAGAGCACGACATTCCTTGAGCAGATCCGGCCCGGCCGCTCGATGAATTGCGCCATCTACCCCGCCCCCGCCAAGCAAACTTGTGTTCGCCGCGTTGACAATAGCGTCAACGTCAAGCTTCGTGATGTCGCCTCGGACAATCTCGATCATGTACGATGCTCCATAAGTTCATCCAGATGCGTTAGTGCGTATGCCAGCGGTAACACCTCGACAGTCCCCATCTGCAGATGCTCTGTCCCACCATAGAGGAGCAGCGTCCTGGCGGATGCATAGTCTTCCCTGAATGACTTCAGACTTGAAACGTCCCTGGAACTCACCGATCTGCTTCTCTTTATTTCAATAGCAACAAGGCCTTCATCGCCGTAGAGAACAAAATCAACCTCATTACCTGCAGTGGTTCTCCAATAGTAAATGCTGTAGTTTAATCCATGGTTGCCTATGAAAGCCTGCAGGTTTTGAAGGACTAATGTTTCCAGCGCTGCACCATCAATCAGTTCTGGCGTATCCAATGGTCCATGGGGCCTGATCGCGCGGTATACACCCACATCGAAAAAGTAAAACTTGGAGTGCGAAATAAGCTTGCGCTTTGCCTTCTTGGTAAACACAGGGATTCGATAACCGATCATTAATTCGTCAAGTATCTGAAAATAACTCTCAACAACTTTGCGATGCACAGAACACTCACGAGCCACTTGTGCAACATTCAGGACTTCTCCCTGTGAAAAACTTGCGGCTTCAAGAAAACGACTGAAGGCACCCAGGTTTCGAGTCAGCCCCTCCTGGAGCACTTCTTCCCTCAGATAAGTTTCTATGTAGCCCGCCAGATAGTCTTGTGGATCAATCTGTTTCTCCTTGTCATAGATGGTAGGAAGCAGCCCATACTTTAAAGCCGTTATCAAATCAAAACCGCGTCCGAGCTCCATAGCCGTCAGGGGATAAAAATGACGGGTTACCGCTCGTCCACCCAGAAGATTGGATGAAGCTCTTCTCAACTTTCTTGGACTTGAACCAGTCAGAATAAACTGTCTCTTGGAGTGCTGCTCGATAAGGCGATGCACTTCGTCCAAAAGCGCTGGTACTTTCTCTATCTCGTCAATCACTACCGGCCCATCCAATTTGGCTGGTAAGTACTCGTTAAGACGCTGCGGATCCGCTGAAAGTCTGTTAAAAGTCTGTGCAGCCAACAAGTCAATGTACGCCATATTCTCCGCATAGGTGTTCTTGAGCCAGTACGATTTACCTGTTCCTCTTGGACCGAACAGAAAGAAACTTCCGGACAATGGTTTAAGATTTCGCTGTATCATGCCGAAACAATACGAACGGATTACAGATTCGTCAACTCCATATTTGCATCATTTATGGAGTTGTCAATTCCTCATTAGCCTGCATTACAGAGACATCAAATTCACCTGTTGCGTAATCATGGCCTTATCCGCCTGTCCGCCGTATCCGGCACAGGCAGGCAAACCGCCACCGTTACCACCACCTCACCGACAAAGGTAGACAACTGACCATCGCTTTACACGCCATGCTCTCCGCGTCTACCTAACAACTTCTGGACATCGCCGCCTGAAACATCATCGGCTCGCACCCTCACCCCGCCCTTCACCCACGAAGACCGCCCATGCGCTTGATCTGTGCTCCCTACCTGCGCTTTCGACCTGTCACCTGCACTGCCTTAATCTGCCGCCGCTCTCAACCAACGCAAAAATCTTCTTGTTTTTTATCGCTGGCGCGGCAGATTAAGGCACTAACAGCTCGGGCTCTCCAGACCGAATCAGGATTCGAAACAAGGATTTACGGCAGAGTCGTGTTCGAAGAATACTATTGAACTCAACATTCTGCCGCGCTTGCCTTCGCATATCAGCCCGGCAGTCCGACCCTCACAGCGCTTACGACACGACCGGCAGAAATATCTTCACTACCGTCCCATGCCCTGGCTGGCTGTCAATCGTAACGTGTCCGTTGTGCTGCTTAACTATCGCATAAACGGTTGACAATCCAAGCCCAGCGTTTTCTTTTGTCTTCTTCGTGGAAAAGAACGGCTCGAAAGCCCTGGTCGCTACCTCCTGCGTCATGCCGAAACCCGTATCCGACACCGATATCACTGCAAACCCGGATGCGCAACGATTCTCCTCGGTAACGCCAATCTGAATCAAGATCTCTTCTTCTGGCGTAAGATCGGCCGGCCCCGCGAAAACCGACAATTTTCCGCCTTTCGGCATCGCGTCGCATGCATTTATCACTAAATGGACAATAGCCTGCTCGATCTGAGCGACATCAATATTGACTTTACAGATCGCTTCCTCGGTATTTATTGACAATTCCACTTCCCTGCCAATCGTACGATTGAGTATCTCGCCTATCCCGCTCAAGGCAACCCTGAGTTTCACCACTTTTGATATCAATGGCGCAGGATGTGCAAACGCCAGCAGTTCTGCTGTTAACGCCGATACACGATTGGCCGAAGCAATGACTTCATCAATATACTGAACAAGCTCCGAATCGGTCTGTGCTTTCGCTCGTGCCAATTGGGCATTACCGAGAATCATGACAAGCACGTTGGTAAAATCGTGCGCTATGCGATGCGCCAACTGCCCTATTGCCGCCATCTTTTGCGACTGTCGAATCTGTCCTTCCAGTTCGCGCTCTTGCGTCACATCGCGTTTTACTGCTACGTAACTGACCACTTTCCCTGATTGATCACGTACAGGCGATATGACAGCGTTTTCCTCAAACAACGTCCCATCTTTTTTCTTGTTGATGAAATGACCTCGCCATGTTCGTCCTGCATTGAGTGTTGACCATAGTCTGTCGTAGAATGCTCGATCATGTTTGCCGCTGCCTAGAATACTTGTATTCTTGCCGACCGTTTCCGACCTCAGATACCCGGTCATTCTCTCAAACCATGGATTGACATATTGTATTGTGCCTTTTTCGTCCGTAATCACAATTGACTCCGCGGCGCCGCTTACCGCGGCCGCTAAACGCAATGTCTCCTCTTCAGCGTTTCTGCGGCGCGTTATATCAATCATCGTGCCCTCGATTTGGACAGGTTTTCCCGATTTGTCACAAATATTGCGTGACACCCCATTAATCCAAACCACACGACCATCCTTGCGAATAGCCCTATACTCGGATTCCAGAAGAGAATTCGGGACGGTCGCCAGTTCTTTGACCAATTCCATCTGTCGCTCACGATCATCAGGATGAATCAGTTCCGCCCATTTGCATCTGCCGCTGAAAAAATCCTCTGCAGTGTAACCCGACAATTCCTCCACAGCGCCATGCACAAACACCGGCACAAGATCAAGAGTCGCGCAAAACGCTATGCCATGAAAGCCTTCGGCAAAAGAACGGTACCGCTCTTCACTCGCAATTAACTCGGCTTCTGTGCGCTTTCGTTGGGTTATGTCCTGAAACGCGGCAACCATCTGGCCGGGACCGGTTCGAAACGCATTCACTTCAAACACGCCTGAGATCTGTTCATCCTCGTACTCTACCTGTTCGCTGTGCCATGATTTGCCTGTCGCCGCTACCTGTTTGTATCTCTTCGGTATCGTTCCTTCAGCTTGCGACGGAAACGCCTCTTGTATCGTCTTCCCGATCAATTGTTCATGTTTAATGCCCAATATCTTATCAGCGGCAACATTCGCGCCCGTGAAAATCAGATCTCCGCTGTCGGATACTGTGTACATGTGCAGGCCAATATGTATTGACTGGAAGATGTTGTGAAACTTTTCCTCGCTGGCACGCAAATATTCCTCGGACAATTGCAACTGGCGTGTTGCGCCGTTTAAAAACGACCTGATTTTCATTCGGCTGGAAATATCACGGCCATAAATCGCAAAGTTGCCGTCCTCAAGCTTTCGTGTTTCAAAAGAACACCAATATCTTTTGCCGTCTGCGCGAGTCAAAAGCAATTCGTGCGCGACGCCGTTTTGCATTGCCGTCTCATCGGACCACGCCTGTAAAAACGTCGCGCGTTTCTTATTGTCCGGAATGGCGTCAATAGCCCAATCTTCAATGGTAGCGCCTGTTTCGATCTTCTTGCCGGCCAGATCTTGCATAGCTTTATTGCAGTATAAAATTCTTCCGTCCTGGCCGAGGACGACAATTCCATACGGAGACACGTTCACCAAGTTCTCATATTCCTGTTTCTTTATTTCAGGAGCCATATCACCATCCCCATTGTTTGTGTAACGTTCAATATGCTGCATAAGATACCAGAGCCGCATGTCTGTGACAAGTAATTCTATCTTGTAATGCAACGCGGCACGATCCTTGACACAACACAACGCAATGATAATTTCGAACGACTCCGACGCCAATCCGCTTCGGATAGATGCGCGACAAGGCATGCCGTGCTCTGTTTGCGTGATCAACTTTCCAATTACCGCAAATGGTCGTATTCAACAATACCGGCGTCGGCCTCTGCCGTCCACCTGCGGCGCATCAATACCGAATGTTTTGATCTTACGGTAGAGCGTACTCACGTTGATGCCCAAATCGTTTGCCGCTCGCTTGCGATTGCCGTTACGCCGATGAAGCGCTTCAACAATGGAAAGTTTTTCTATGCTCTCCAGGCTTATCGCTTTCCCTCGCGAGGCCCCTGTTCCAGTCTTGGGACGCAACTCAGGCGGAAGATGGCTGACTTCTATCATACCGCCGCGACAGAGCACAAAAGCCTGCTCAATAATATTTTCCA
>JAFGTH010000091.1 GCA_016934225.1 Lentisphaerota bacterium
ATCATGATCGCAATAAGCGCCGTTGTCGCCCCATTGCGTGAAAAACAGTTCCTTGACTTTTGCCTCGCGGCAGGCTTTGAGACATGCACTAGCGCGTTTTGCCGTTAACCGATGGTCGTACCAATACTTGTTAGATGTACGAATTCCGGAAGCTACCAGCGGTTCTTTGCCGAGTTTTCTATGTCGGCTTATCCAATCAAGATAAAACTCCTTGTTTGTGTGGTAATAGTCCCAATAGACAAGATCGGTTTCCTTCGGGATTTGTTTAACAACGTTTCGCGGTATCGTTGTTTCCGGATCGTAATAATTCATGGTTTTGGAGCCGAGCCGGAAATACATGTCCGACCAGATCATGGGTTTTAATCCGTGTTTCCGGCATATTTTAATCACGCGCGCGAGATGTTCGTTGAACAGATGGAACCCGTCCTTGTATCCGTTTTTATAGAGATAATGGCCCAGGCCCAGGTCCCATGTCTCGTCCATGCCTATGTGGATGCGCTTCGTCCGGCAAGCGGATTTCCAGAATTTAATCATCTTTTCTATCAATGCGTAAGTCGCGGGCTCGCCCACCATCATGACAGATTGGGTGTCTTTTATTTGTTTGTAAGCCTGATGTCTTAAAATTTTTTCAAGATGCCCCAGCGTTTGAATGCAAGGTATTATTTCTATGCCGAGTATTGAAGCGTAGTCGTCAATGGCCTTGATCTCTTGTTTGGTGTAAGCGCCACGTTGATATCCGAACCACGGCTCGCCAGGTATCGCGTAGGTGTCTTCCGTGTAAAGCATGACCATATTATAGCCCAGGAGGAACAAACGGTTTAGCCACAGCTTCAAATGTTCCACGGTCATTACAGCGTTTCGCGAGCAATCGAGCATTATTCCAAGTGTTTCAAACGGTGTTTCTTCCGCGTATTGCTTTTCTGGGAGCACCAAGCCGCTCAATAGGGCGCCGAGCGCTCTGCCGACCTGCGCGGTGTTGGAGTAGGTAATTGTGATCGTTTGGCCGGTGTATTCGACTTTGCATACCCGGGGTTGGCGCGTTTTCTTAAACAGCAATTGGCGCCCGTTATTTGTATTACGGGCGAAGGGGAGAAAATTTTCAAGTGTCTTCAGTGCTTTGTCTATATCCTGCGGCGTATTATTTGAACGCCAATTAAATTGCATGGCATTTTCCTTTCTATTCTTCTGTTAATTCTGTTTTATTTCTTTGCCGTTTTCAAGTCACAGGAGGCTTTCCATTCCCTAGGGGATGGTGGAGGCAAGGGGATTCGAACCCCTGACCTGCTGATTGCGAACCAGCCGCTCTACCAACTGAGCTATGCCCCCATTATGGCGTATACTTCCGGCAAAGAACGCTAACTATACGAGGACTATGGACAGCGATTCAAGCTTTGAATTTGAACTGTAAGCTTATGGCTGGTAGAAGGGCTGGGTGGTAATTAGGTATATAACCGATGCGTGGGCCGTTTTACTGCCATCACGATAGATATTTCTGCCGTTGGAGCGTATTAGTGATGCTTAATAAAGATTAAGATGCAAAATTCAACTGTTAGTGGATTGGATAAGGTGGACACGAATAGTCGTTTGCCCGAATATCGAGAACTATTGCGTGTTGCATTGCCGCTGATCATGGCGGCGTCAGGACACGCATTACGTCTGTTTTCAGATAGAATAATGTTGTCGCATTATTCGCCTGAGGCGCTTGCGGCATCTATGCCCGCAGGTTTGTTCTGTTTTACGTTTATGAGCATTTTCATCGGGACTGCCGGATACGCGAATACTTTTGTATCGCAATACACCGGAGCAGGTCAGCATAAGAAGACCGGGGCGCTGATTTGGCAGGCTTTGCATATCTCATTATTAGGCGGCGCAATTGTGGCATTGTTCAGCCTTGTTTCAGTTCCGATATTCAGATGGGTAGGACATGCTTCGGCCGTTCAAGAACAGCAGGTGGAGTACTTCAATGTTCTGGCATGGTTCAGTTTCTCCGGAATTGCTTTGGCAGCCGTCAATAGTTTCTGGAGCGGCAGAGGCGAAACGAAAGTTGTTATGATGATCGAATTAATGTGTGCTGCCGTTAATGTGATTTTGAACACATTGCTTATTTTCGGAAAATTCGGATTGCCCCGACTCGGTATTTTCGGAGCCGGACTGGCTACGGGGCTGAGCAATACTCTGGGGCTTGCCTTGGCGTTGGTATTGTTCCTCAGCAAGGCCAACAGGGAGAAATACGAAACTCTGCCTCGGCGCATATTAAACAGCAGGTTAATGTGGCGGCTTCTAAAATATGGTTTTCCCAACGGACTGCAATTCGCGCTGGATCTTATGGCGTTCAACTTTTTTGTAGTGTTGATAGGACGACAAGGGCAGGTTCAGCTTGAGGCAAGCAACATAGCTTTTGCGATCAATGCTCTTGTGTATCTTCCGATTCTCGGCTTGGGAATGACGGCGTCTATTTTCGTCGGACAATGGCTTGGAGCGGACAATGTTCCGATGGCTCGGGCATCTGTGCGTCGCGTTATGATACTGTCGCTTTTCTACAATGTGTCTCTTGGTTCCGTTCTGCTTTGGTTCCCGGAACAGATTGTCGGAATGTTTCTTCCTTCGCACAATCCAGCTCGCGGCCTTGTATTGGTTAGCGCCGTTCGGTGTCTGCGTTATGTCGTAGCATATCTGGTGTTTGATTCTTTTTACATGGTGCAGAGCCAGGCTATCAAAGGGGCGGGCGACACGCGATTTGCGATGTGTGCAGGCATATCACTGTCCTGGGCCACGCTGGCCATACCGTGTTATTACGCAATCAAATATGGAGGATCAATTTGGACTCTTTGGACAATCCTGGTAGTGCATGTAATGATAGTCAGCGTAGTATTTTCGCTGCGTTACCTGATGGGGCCGTGGACGACCATGCGGGTTATAGATCATGCGCCACCGGCCCCCGAAACTGATTATGAGATAGACCTTGGACGATGACCGGGATTTGTAAAATTTAAAAGGCATCAAATATCAAGCAGGCGTGATGGTGATGGCGAGGTGTTGTGGTTTGTTGTTGCTGCGGTTCATCGAACCGAATGAAAAGACCGGTATTGTCGCAAAGCAAGTCTAATTTTTTTGATTCGGCAAGCGTACATTCAATATAAGCCATAGGAGAATTAGAATGGATATTAAACAGAAATATGTGATGCGGATGAATATTGCTTTTATAACGGCAACATGCTTGTTGCTTAACGTATGTGTATGCGCCGGCGCGGATAACGATTATGTAACGCGAGGCAAGATGTCAATGCAGCGCGGTTTAGATTGGCTCAAGGGATTGCAGCGGGAAGATGGATCGTGGTCAAACATAAATTATCCGGCCATGACGGCTCTGGGCTTGTGGGCATTTACGCGGAGCAACGATCCGGATAAAGACAAAATTTGCGCGAAAGCAGCAAGATTCGTAGCGGGGTTTGCTCAAGCGGATGGCGGTATATACAAGCCTGCGACAAGCGGCAGGGGAAGCGGCGGATTGTCAACCTACAATACCGCGATATGTATGATTGCTCTTCATACCTATGACAAAGCCAAATATGCGCCGATTATTTTGAAAGCACGCGAATTTATTGCTCACAGCCAGTTAGTGGGCGATTCTCCCGACAGCGGTGGGTTTGGGTACGATGCGAAGCCTGTAGGCAGTCCAGGGAGAGGGAGCCCTGCGCGCGCTGATTTGAGTAATACTGGATGGGCGCTGCAATCCATGCGTGTTACGCAGGATCTGGAAGACAGACGGCAGGGGGAAAGAGTTGATGTTAACTGGGAGGCGGCGCTTGCCTTTGCGGAGCGTATGCAGAACCAGGAAGAAAACGATCCTGTAAATTATGGCGGATTTGGTTATACGCCCGGTGCGGAAAGAGGCGGCACTGATTTGGACAAGAAATCCGGCGCCGTGAAACTAAGGGGTTTTGGCAGTATGACATACGCCGGTTTGGAAGCCATGATCTATGCGCGGGTTGACAGAAAAGATCCGCGGGTACGATCGGCATTGCTTTGGGCGTCAAGGCACTGGTCTGTGGATGAGAACCCAGGCATGGGCGACAGTGGACTTTTCTATTATTACAACATTATGGGCAAGGCTCTGCATGTTAGCGGAACCGACATGATTAAGCGCGAGTCTGGTGGCGTGATTAATTGGAAGAAAGACATTGTGGAGAAGCTGGCTGCAATTCAGATGCCGGACGGGAGTTGGATCAATAAAAACAATCAGTTCTGGGAAGGGGATTCTGTTTTGGTAACCACATATTCCGTTTTGACTCTCGAATATGCATTCGGAATGTAATTTGGCGATTAAATTCTTGTTGCTGTCGGCATCGCAACGGTTCTATTTGTTTCATTATAAGTTGTGCAGTGATATTCGGTATGATCAGATGATTCGGTGTTAGACGGACATTTACGACCTGTTGCCTCTTTATTTTGCAGTAATAATGCCGTTGCCTTTCCCGTGTTTTGGGTGATTGTTTGACAATGATTCTTCATTCCTGAATCAAGCGTTGGCCCGCATATTTCATGAAGGATTGCATGCGTGTGGGATAAAGCGTTGTGGAACTGGCCTTGATTGGCCTGAACTCGTGAAATAAGCGGGTTAGGGGAATTTTGTTTAAATCCATTTTCTGATTTGGCGCTGATATTGTCTGAATTGGTCTCCAAAAGTGTTTTCCAATAGTTTTTCTTCAGGCGAGATAAACCAGTGATCAACCAGAATCGGAAAAGCTATGACCACGAGGTATGGAGTGATGGAGCCCATAAGCAGGGCAATGCCGAGGAGGATAAGTGTCATACCGAGATACATTGGGTTGCGAGTGATGCGGAAAACGCCGCTGGTAATAAGGGCGTTGGATTTCTCAAACGGTTTAACTGTTGTGTTGTATCTCTTGAATATCTGATCGGCCGACAGATTGAGCGCAATGCCGGTGAGGAGCGGTAGAATACTGACAAGACGCCATGGAAACTTAAGAAGTTGCTGAAGCGGAAGCAGAAAATGCAAGACAGTTGATAGTACAATTGCGGCGAGGAGGAAAGTCAATGGTGACGGTTTCTTCATTTGCCGGGTTTTTATTGTTTCTGAGACGTGCATGTAAAGAGAATATTGCGAGCGTCGTTTATGTGTAGGAGCATTATGTCGTTATTACAGCATGACGCCGCCTGATTTGCGATTAACTTCGTTGATTGCCGAACGGCAATGTGTATTCTATTATTAAAAACGAATGAGAGTAACAGCGGGCAAAATAGGCGGAAGACGGATTCGGGTTCCGGCGGGGGCTGTCAGACCGACGCAAGACAGGGTGCGCGAAGCTTTGTTTTCCATACTTGGCGACAAAATCTCCGGCTGTCGTTTTCTTGATTTATTCGCGGGTTCGGGAGCGGTGGGGTTGGAGGCATGGAGTCGAGGGGCCGATCATGTGAGTTGGGTAGAGGCGGATAGCGGTGTTTTTCGTCAAATGAAGCAAAACATTAAAGAGCTTATTAAAAATGAGCGAAGCAGTATGTTTCGCATGGATGCGATAATGTTTCTTAATCGTGGTTTGGAGATGAATTTTGATATAGTTTTCGCTGATCCTCCTTACGAATGGTTGTGTGCCAAACCTGCGTCGCAAGGTTGTACCGCCATCATCCTTCGCGCTTTGGCAGCCGGGGCAGTGCTGGCCGAAGGAGGTATTGTTATAATTGAGCAGGCAAAGGATGCATCGAAGGTAGATGCGGCTCGGTTTGGGTGGGTACAGATTGATGACAGAACATATGGAGACACGAGATTGGATATATTCAAACAAGCCGTCGGTCAGGCGGCATAACGACTGGAATTCTGGAAGGAAGGTGGCGCCGATGATACGTTTGGCAATATATGCTGGAACTTTTGATCCCTTGACGCTTGGGCATGTTGACCTGATAGAACGGTCTGCGGAGCTGTTCGAAAAACTGATTCTTGCTGTAGCGTGCGAATCAAAGAAGAATGTTCTCTTTAGCGTTGAAGAACGTGTTGCAATGGCTCGCGAAGTTGTCGGAATCCATTCCAATGTTGAGGTGGATTCCTTTGAAGGTTTGTTGATTAACTATGCGAGATCAAAAGGCGCAAGGGTATTGATAAGAGGGCTTAGAGCCTATTCTGACTTT
The DNA here is from genome assembly GCA_016934225.1 of Lentisphaerota bacterium. Classification (GTDB taxonomy): domain Bacteria; phylum Verrucomicrobiota; class Kiritimatiellia; order UBA8416; family JAFGTH01; genus JAFGTH01. Next base: position 6,145 of record JAFGTH010000091.1, read on the forward strand.
GAATATGAATTTCAAATGGCGCTCACTAACCGTAAACTTGCGCCGGAAATAGAGACGCTGTTTATGATGCCGAAAGAAACTCACAGCTATGTAAGCGCAAGCACCGTCAAAGAAGTGGCCTCGCTGGGCGGAAACATAGGCGATTTTGTGCCAAAAGTCGTGGAACGAATGGTGAGAACAAAGTTCAATGGCTGAATGTTCGTTGGGAAACAATCATGATTATTGATGTGCGAGAAATACCCGCGACCGGCAAGCATTTTTGCGGGGTGGCATCTTCCGCAATTCTGGAAGTGGATAGCGAGGATATAGAGGTAACGGATGATCTCAGGTACGAACTAGTGGCTCACGTTATCTCCGGAAGACTAATTGTAAAGGGCAGTCTCGGATTAAAACTTCGTTTTCGCTGTTCGCGGTGTGCCGAGTTCTACGATGCGTATGTTGAGGAAAAGGCCTTTTTCTGCGATAGAGAAGTAACGAAGGAAAACGAATCTGTGGACTTGACCGCCGACATGCGTGAGGCTATTCTCCTTGCTTTTCCTGCCTACCCGGTATGTGCGCCGGGTTGCAAAGGATTGTGTGCGCAGTGCGGGGCCAACTTGAACATCAGCAGTTGTTCTTGTAGTCGGCCGGATGACCGGCAATGGAATGCGCTGGACGGTCTTAATGGGTTTACGAGTTTAAAGAGATGAAATAGACAGCGGACGATCATTATTGTTGTGAGTTGTCCGGTTGCAGAGGGATGAATAATGGCGGTACCAAAAAGAAAACCATCGAAGAGCAAAATTCGTTCCCGCAAGCGTTCGCATAAATCGAGACTTGCGGCGGCCAAACGTTGTCCGGAATGCGGTTCTCCACATGTTCCGCACAGAGTGTGCCCATCTTGCGGCCGCTACCGGGGTCGGCAGGTTGTAACGATTGATGCTGCATAACAGCAGGCTTAAGCTATGCGAATTGCGGTTGATGCTATGGGGGGCGATTATGCTCCTCGTGAGATTGTTAAGGGGGCGGTTGAGGCAGCGATGCGTCTCGACCGCATATCCAGGATTATACTTGTCGGAAGGGCGGAAGAGATAGAACGCGAGTTAATCGGTTGCAAGGCACGCGACAAGATAGAGGTTTTTAACGCCACGGAAATTGTCGGAATGGGCGAGACGCCGGCGCTTGCCGTGCGGAAGAAAAAAGACTCATCAATAGGTCGAGCCGTTGACCTGGTAAAAAACGGAAAAGCCGACGCCGTTGTTTCGGCTGGAAATACAGGCGCGGTAGTTGTTGCGGCAACGTTGAAGTTACGTACGCTTGCAGGCGTAATGAGACCGGCAATCGCTGCGATAATGCCGACACAGAAACGTCCGTTTGTTCTTATTGATGCCGGTGCGAATATAGATTGTGATGCGACATTGCTGATGCAGTTTGCGGTAATGGGCAATGTTTATGCGAAGACAATACTTGGTCAAAATAAGCCGGTGGTGGGACTCTTAAGCATAGGGGGCGAAGATAGCAAGGGTAACGAGATTACAAAGAGCACTTTCGGCGCCTTGAGCAGGTCTTCTCTAAACTTCCGCAGGAATGTCGAGGGGCACGATTTGTTTCGCGGCGAGACAGATGTCGTTGTCTGTGACGGATTTGTGGGCAATATTGTTTTAAAGACCACCGAGAGCACAGCGATCGCGATAGGACACTGGATGAAACAGGAATTTTCGAAGAACATATTGAGGATAGGCGGAACGATTCTGTTGCGCGGCGCTCTGAAGGCTATGAAGAAGCGGATGAATCCCGAAACGTATGGAGGCGCTCCTTTGTTGGGTGTAAACGGCGTTTGTATTATTACACACGGAGCTTCATCGCATAGCGCTATTTTCCACGCCATCAGGGTAGCGACGGATTCCGTGCACAATCATCTGAATCAGATGATTGTGGACGACATTGCGAGAGTTTGAGGTTACCGATGTCTAACTATGCGGCAATGAACAAGGGTGTCGTTATTACAGGGACGGGGTCTTATTTGCCTGAAAGGATTCTTACTAATCAGGATCTGGAAAAAATGGTTGATACCTCTGATGAATGGATATCAACACGAACGGGGATCAAAGAGCGTCATATTGCCGCAGACAACGAATCGGCATCGGATATGGGGGCGAAGGCAGCATTGCGCGCGATTGAGAACGCAGGCAAGGATATCGCCTCGGTGGAGATGATTATAGTTGCAACGTCAACCCCGGATATGTTGTTGCCTGGCACGGCGTGTTTTGTGCAGGAAGAAATAGGGGCGAAAAAGGCATTTTGTTTCGATTTGGGAGCCGCTTGTTCGGGATTTTTATATGCCATGGAAGTGGCCAGACAATTCATTGCCCAGGGAACGATTAATACGGCGTTGGTTATCGGCGCTGAGAAGATGAGCTGTGTGGTGGACTGGGAAGATCGCTCCACTTGCGTTCTGTTCGGCGATGGCGCCGGCGCTGCGGTTCTGGAAAACGGCGGAGATGTATCAGGTATCAAGTCGAGCGTTTTGGGTTCTGATGGCGCGTTGACAGATCTTTTGAATATACCGGGTGGCGGCAGTAGGAATCCGGTCAGTCATCGTATCATTGACGAGCGGTTACCGTTTATTAAGATGGAAGGCAAGGAAGTTTTTAAGAATGCGGTTCGTTACATGTGTGATGCCGGACAGCAAGCGTTGGAACGGAGCGGTTTTACGATTGACGATATTGAATGCGTTATACCTCACCAGGCGAATATGCGGATCATAAGCGCGATTTCAGATCGTATAGGAGCCCCTCTCGACCGGTTCTATGTCAATGTTGACAGAGTCGGCAACATGTCGGCAGCGTCTGTGCCTGTTGCGTTGGATGAAGCGGTTCGCAACGGTAGAATCAAGAAGGGCGATAAGGTGCTTTTTGTTGCGTTTGGCGGGGGATTCACATGGGGCGCAACTGTGATTGAATGGACCGCCTGAACGAAGCGGTCGAATGCTTGAGCGACCAGGTGACTGGTTGAGGAGACAGGCGAGAATATGCACAGAAAAGCATTGGTATTTTCGGGCCAAGGCGCCCAGTTTGTCGGAATGGGAAAGGATTTAGCCGATCGCTATGATGTTTGCCGTGAGCTGTTTTGCCGGGCCGATGAAGTGCTTGGTTATGGGATCTCCAGGATATGTTTCGAAGGCCCGGATAGTGAACTGACGAAATCAAATCATTGTCAGCCTGCGATTTTTATTGTCAGTGCGGCGTGTTATGCGGCTTTGCGTGCAGAAACAGGCGATATAGCGTTTGAAGGTTTGGCAGGATTGAGCCTTGGGGAGTGGACGGCTCTTTATGCCGCAGGGGCGTTGACATTTGACGATGCTCTACGCGTTCTGGAGGCCAGGGGGCGATTCATGCAGGAAGCTTGTGATGAGAGAGAAGGCGGAATGGTCAGCGTTATAGGGTTGCCTATGGACAAGATTCAAGAAATCTGCGATTCGTGTGGAACAGAGATTGCCAACCTGAACTCTGACGCACAGACTGTTTTATCAGGCGAGAAATCTGCGGTAACAGAAGCTGCGCGTCTGGCGCAGGAAAAGGGCGCGAAACGTGCTATTGTTCTGAATGTGGCTGGAGCGTTTCATTCTTCGCTGATGGCTTCGGCGGCTCGGCGACTTGAAACGATTTTGGACGGTATTGAGATATTGCCTCCACGTGTGCCTGTGGTAGCCAATGTTACAGGCGAGCCGCACAAAGATGTGGATAGCATACGACGCAATATGGTTCGGCAGGTTACCGAATCGGTGCGGTGGGTGTCCTGTGTGGAGTGGTTGAAGAGCAAAGGTGTGAACGCATATGTGGAATGCGGACCCGGTAAAGTATTAACCGGACTGATAAAGCGGATTGACGCGGCCGCCTCACTGCATAATATACAGGACAGTACGACATTGTCGAAAACGGTTCAGGCGCTTGGAGCGGACGATAGCGAGGCAGGATAAGGATTTTGGTCATTACATTATAGAAAGGCGTAAAAATGGGTTTTTTTGATGGAAAGACTGCTATTGTAACCGGTGCAGCCAGGGGTATAGGGCGAACCATAGCGGAAGAATTGGCTCGTGAAGGCGCGGATCTTGCAATCTGTGACCTTGACTTAAACTGGCTTGCGGAAACGGCTGATTCCATTCGTTCAATTGGGCGTAAGGCTGAATGTATTGGCGTGAATGTAAGCGACTGGCCTGGTGTGAATGAGGCTGTTACCACTATTGTCAAAAGCATGGGACACGTAGATATACTGGTAAATAACGCCGGTATTACGAAAGACGCATTTCTTGCGCGCATGACAGAAGAGAATTGGGATGCGGTCATATCGGTTAATTTAAAAGGGACATTTTTGTTCACGAAAGCCGTATCAAAACCCATGATGAAGCAGAAAAGCGGAACAATTGTGAATATTGCCTCAATTATTGGCTTGATTGGTAATGCCGGGCAATGTAATTATGCCGCCTCAAAAGCGGGGGTAATAGCGCTTACGAAGTCTGCGGCCAAAGAATTGGCATCACGTGGCATTCGAGTAAATGCTGTTGCTCCGGGTTTTATTGAGACAAAGATGACCGAAACGCTTCAGGAGGATGTCCGCGATCAAATGCTTGCGGCAATTCCAATGAGACGTTTTGGAAACCCGACAGATGTTGCCAATGCCGTGGTATTTTTGGCGAGCGACGCTGCCGCTTATATGACCGGTCAAGTACTGACGGTCAGCGGTGGAATGGTAATGTAAGAAAAAGGAGACGTAAAATGGCGCTGGAAGACAAAGTATGCGAAATTATTGTTGAACAATTGGGTGTTAACGCCGATCAGGTAACGCCGGAGGCGTCCTTTATAGAGGATTTGGGCGCGGACTCTTTGGACACGGTGGAATTGGTCATGGCTTTCGAAGAGGAATTTGGAGCAGAGATTCCTGATGAGGACGCGGAAAAGCTGACCACTGTTAAAAGCGTGATTGAGTACCTCAAGGGCAAGGGCTATGATGCTTCCTAGTCCTGTGTGAGCATATGGCCAAGGAAAGCGTTTAGCGTTCTTTGGCCATTGTTCGTTTTAGGAAAGATACAGACATTATAGGTGTTTTGTGGCCAGAAGAGTTGTCATTACCGGACTTGGCATTGTTTCGGCGCTTGGCTCTGATCTAAAGGTGTTTTGGGACAGGCTTTCGGCTGGAAAATCAGGAATCAGGCGTATTCAGGCATTTGATCCGAGCCAGTATGCCAGCCAGGTTGCTGGAGAGGTGGTCGAATATGATGCGGACGCCTACATTCCAAAGAAAGAACGCCGTCGAATGGACAACGTCAATCAATACGCGTTGGGCGCGGCGAATATGGCGATCAATGATTCCGGCATAGACACGAACACGGAAAATCAGGAGCGTATGGGGGCAATAGTCGGTTCCGGAATCGGAGGGCTTTCAACGCTTCAGGAGCAGCATAACGTGTTGCTTACAAAGGGTCCGTCGCGATGTTCTCCTTTCATGATACCGCAGATGATCTCTAATATGCCTGCTGGTTACATTGCAATCGAACATCACCTGAAGGGGCCGAACTATGGCGCCGTATCGGCTTGTGCGTCTGCTGCTCATTCAATTGAGAACAGCTTCCGAATTATCCAGAGAGGCGACGCTGATGTCATGATTTCAGGCGGAACTGAAGCGGCGGTTACGGAGCTTGGTGTTGCCGGGTTCTGCGCGTTGAGAGCGCTCAGTACGCGAAACGATGATCCGGAGCGAGCCAGTCGGCCTTTTGATGCCGGTCGTGATGGTTTTGTTATGGCTAACGGTGCGGCAATCCTTGTAATGGAAGAGTTTGAGCGTGCAAGAAAACGTGGTGCGCACATTTATTGTGAAATCGCCGGCGCCGGCATGACATGCGATGCGTTTCACATAACAGCCCCTGCAGATAGCGGAGAAGGCGCTGCCAGGGC
>JAFGTH010000092.1 GCA_016934225.1 Lentisphaerota bacterium
GCACGAAGTCCTTCTATGCCTTCAGACACAAACAGTGATGAGCGATCCAAAACGAATGCGTTATGAATCCAGGGAATTCTATTTAAAAACTCGCGCGGAAATGGACGCTCTGTTCAAGGATTTCCCAGGGGCAGTTGATAGAACTCTGGATATTGCCGAGCGTTGTAATTTTGAATTCGCATTTGGAGAACCCCATTTTCCGACATTTACGGTTGCCAATGACACAACACAGAAAAAATATCTATTTCAATTGGGCATCAACGGAGTAAAGGAAAGATACGGCATCGCCGATCCGTTGCAACCCGGCAACGATCAGGAAAAAAAGATCATGGATCGTTTCAACATGGAATTTGATGTCATTGAAAAAACAGGTTACATCAACTACTATCTGGTAGTATGGGATTTTGTCAACTATGCAAGACAATCACATATTCCTGTCGGATTGCGAGGCTCCGGCGGAGCAAGTCTCATCGCTTACACAATCGGCATAACCGATATTGACCCGCTTGCATACGGACTCGTCTTCGAACGATTCCTGAATCCGGAACGCGTATCTCCACCAGATTTCGACATTGATTTTTGTCAGTATCGCCGCGGCGAAGTCATTGAATATGTAAAGGAGAAGTACGGAAGAGAAAATGTGGCGCAGATTATAACATTCGGATCGCTCGGCGCAAAATTAGTAATTCGCGATATCGGTCGAGTTTTAGAGATTCCCTACGCCAAGTGCGATCAACTCTCAAAGATGGTTCCCGATGATCCAAAGATGACTCTCAGGACCGCTCTGGAAATGAGCCCTGAATTCAAGAAGGCTTATGATACTGATAACGATTGCAAGAACATTCTCGATTATGGCTTCGTGCTGGAAGGTTTGTACAGAAACCCCGGAACGCACGCAGCCGGAGTGGTCATAGGTGAAAAACCGCTTGTTGAGCTTGTGCCGCTGGCGCGTGATAAAGACAAAGAGCCAGTGACACAGTACACAATGGAACCGCTCAGCGAAATCGGATTGCTTAAGATGGATTTTTTGGGGCTTCGAACTCTGAGCGTTATTCAGGAAACCATCGAGCTGGTCAAGAAGTCCCGCGGCATTGACATAAATCTGGACAAACTGCCCGAGCATGATGATGCCACATACAAGCTCTTTAATCGCGGCGACACAATCGGCGTGTTCCAGCTCGAAAGCACCGGCATGCGCGATCTCATCCGAAGAGTCGGCATTGATTGTATTGAAGATTTAATCGCCATGATTGCCCTGTACCGACCAGGCCCAATGAATATGCTCGACGATTATGTAAACCGGAAAACAGGCAAAGCCAAGGTTAAATACGATCACCCATTGCTCGAACCAATTTTACGCGAGACTTACGGCGTAATGCTTTACCAGGAACAAATACAAAAAGCTGCAAATGTTTTGGCCGGCTATTCGCTCGGTCAAGGCGATATCCTGCGCCGCGCTATGAGCAAGAAAAAACAATCGGAAATGGACAAGCAACGCTCCGATTTTGTGGAAGGGTGCGCCAAGAACAAAATCAGCGCCAAATTAGCCGGCAGAATATTCGATTCGATCGCAAAGTTTGCCGGATACGGTTTCAACAAATCGCACAGTACCGCTTATGCCATAGTCGCATATCGAACAGCCTACCTGAAAGCCAATTACCCAGCGGAATTTATGGCTGCACTCCTGTCCAGCGAAATGAACAATTTCGATAAATTGCCCGTATTTATAGCTGAGTCTGAAGAAATGGGCCTTAAAATACTGCCTCCTGATATCAATGAAAGCGGCGTCCGATTCGGCCCGGATAACGGCGCAATTCGTTTTGGTTTGGCAGGTATAAAGAACGTCGGCGAAAGCGCTGCATTAGGAATTGTCACCGAACGAAATAAAAACGGACGCTTTAACAAACTGATTGATTTCTGTTCGCGCATTGACAGTCAGGTTGCAAACAAGAAAGTAATCGAGAGTCTGGCCCGATGCGGCGCTTTTGACTCCACAGGCATACACCGAGCACGAGTATTCAATGGAATAGACTTTGCCATGTCCAGAGCCATAAACGCCCTAAACGATCAGCGATCCGGACAGGGAAACTTGTTCGACTTGATGGACGACAACAACCAGGCAATCGCTGCGGACGAAATCCCCGATTGCGAAGAATGGCACGAGAGCGTCTTGCTTGAGGGCGAAAAGGAACTGCTTGGTATTTACATGAGCGGTCACCCCCTTACTCAATATGCATCCGTTCTTGAGAGATATCAGATGTCTTCTGTGGAAAATTTACAAAGCCTGGCGAATCAAACCATGACCAGAGTAGGCGGCATCGTTTCAAGCATTAACAAAAAAGTCGTGAAAGCGTCTAAGGAATTAATGGCCATTGTGCAAATTGAAGACCTTGACGGAACAATCAATGTTACGGTTTTCCCAGAGGCTTACCAAAAATTCGGAGCGCATATCACAATCGGAGCGGCAATTCTGGTCTGCGGCGAAGTATCAAGAAAGGATGAGCAACTGCGACTTATCGCATACGAAATCTATCCATTGCGAGATACACCGCGATACTTCGCCGAAAAAGTAAGCATTCATATCCCGACTGCCCATATGAAAAACGGCATCCTGGAAAAGATCCGCGATGTGCTGAAGCTTCATCCGGGAACAACACCGGTCTCAATTTGCCTCATATATCCTTCCGGCGAGAAGGTGTTTATAAACGCAGATCGAACATTAAACGTCCTGCCGGATGATGCCTTCATCCATGAAATCGAACATATATTGGGCAAGAAAAGCGTTTATGTGGCCACAATCTCATCGCCGTGCCTGCGACCGAAACCAACGCGCAACAGAAGGAATAACGCGTCGAAATCTCCTTGACATACCGGGGAGTTGTCAACGAATATCGCACAAGATTACTTGGAGCTTCAGACTCCACCAACCCAAGAGGACAATTATGCCTGATGCAAACAATCCAAGCGATTCGAAAGAAACCAGTCTGTGGTATCTAAAGACCGACGACGACAGTGTATTCGGTCCCGCTGATTTGAAGACACTGGTCGGTTGGGCCGAACAAGGCAGAGTGTCGCCCGGCAATCAGGTCTCCACCGATAAGAATAAATGGATTTCTGTCGAAGAAATAAAAGAATTATGCATGGATTGGATGGTGGAATTACCGGACGGAACACTCTATGGACCTCTTAACATTAAAGCGGTACAGGATCTGCTTTCAGAGAAAATCGTTGATGATAACGCAAGGCTCGTAAACAAAAAGACGAACGAGAAGTCCACCATCGCAGCCAAGAAAGCCGACATAACAGGCGACCAGACTACTGCGCCCAAGGCTGTTAAAGCAGTGAAAGCCACAGGCAAACCTGTTATTGAACAGAAGAAATCTGAAATCAAACTCACGCCCGTCAGCGCCGAACCAAAAACAACCGAATCTGCAGGCGAGATTAAAAGCGCAGAAAAAAAAGAATCACAAATCAAACTTTTGCCCGTCGCGCCGGAAACATCTGTCGAATCCGACCAAATCGTTCTTCGACGGGAAATTGAAGACCTTACGCGTGAACGAGACGGTCTGGCAATGGAACTCGCGCATTTTCGTCAGGAACAAAAGAAAACATCCACAGAAAAAAAAGACATAAATTGGATCAATCCCAACGCCAACAAACCATCGGACGCGGCAAAAACCAATGCAGCATCTGCGGAAGTTGAGAGACTTTCCGCCCAGATAAGAATTCTGGAGACCAGACTTAAACAACGCGAAGAAGACTTGAAACGGCAAGTGTCTTTGCAGGCAAAAAGCGCGGCACGCGAAAAAGCCCTGCAAACAGCCGTGGAAGACAATAAACGCAGGGCCGCAGACACGGCTGCAAAACTGGCCGAAGTCAGAAAACAGGCACTTGAAGCCGAAGCAAAATTTGCCCAAGCCGACGCCGAAGTCGAAAAGAAAAAAGTCGATCTTGAATTAAAAATTCAACATTTGACACAGGAAACGGAATCTGTGACCACCGAACTTCGCAAGACGCAAGACCAATTGAAACGGCAAATATCCGAACATGATGAGCTGAAACATCAGTCGCAAGAACGTGAAACCAAACTGAAAAGCGAAGTCGAACACGCTACCAAAGAATCTACAGACATAAAAAAACAGCTCGAAGAAGCCCGCAAGCTGCTCGAATCTGAAAAACAACAATCCAGCGCCCGAACCAAGGCCAGCGTTGAGACGTCTCAATTCAAAAAACGCGTGGAAGAACTTGAGGCTGCAGCCAAGGACAAAGACAAAGCGCTGGCAATCGCAACCGCGCAACTGGCCAAAGAACAGGAACAGGCACATAAGGCCGATGGCGACAGTCAGCAAAAACAGGTGTCTCTTTCTAATAAAGTCAACCAGTTAAAACAGGAAGCTTCCTCATCCGCCGAGGCCCTCGAAAAGGCGAAAATAGAAATAGAACAACAGAAAGCCCACGCAGAAGAACTTCTCAAGGAAAACAAGAAAAGACAACAGGAACAGAAAAAACAACTGGAGCAGTTCGCCCAACTGCTGCTTGAAGAAATTCAAACCATTGAAAAAGATCAACAAAAAGAAAAATCGCTCTTCGATTCGGTGCGCTCAGCTTTCCTCCAAAAGGAAAAGGAATCCCGTCAAAGAATAACCCACTTACGCACTCTTGTGGGAGCCGATCTCGAAAAACAACGCGAGGTATTCGAACAACGACTGGCAGCAGTCGCCAAAGCCGATAGATTGGAATCCGAACTCGCTAAAGAGCGCTTTGCACGCCAAACAAACCGGCAACTTGACGAAAAACGAGAACAGGAACTGTTAAGCCAGATTCATCAGCTTCAGGCTGAAAATGACACGTATCTGTCTAAATTCGTCCATGCCGAACAGGAACTGGAACAACACAAAAAAGTCATTACCGAGCTTAAGGGGCGCGCAACAAAGACCGATAAAGAACTCGCACACCGCTTGGACCAATTACAGGACGAATGTCTTGATCTTACCAAGAAACTAAGCGAATCCCAGCTTAAACTGGAGGAAGTAACCAAGCTTCGTGATGACGCCGTAAGCGAGGCGCGTAGAAAATCCGAAGAACTGCGCCACCAGTTGGAACTAAACGAACAAGCCGCCGCCGAGGCCCACGATCGGGAACAGGAATTGAACAGTCGCCTCGACGAAATCCAGGGACTTTATGCAACTTCAACAAGCAGAATTGATCAAATGGAATGGGACTTCAAACAACGCGAAAGCGCCCAATCCGACGAAATTGATAACCTCACCAAAGACAAAAGTTATCTCGAACAACAGATAGAGGAATCCGCCGGCACCATCCGAGACCTCGAATTCGATCTGGCAAATGCGCGCGAGGAAATTGCCCGCCTCACCGAAACACAGAAGAATACTGAGACCGATTATAAGGGACAGGTCTCTGCGCTAAACGAACAAATCAAACAGATTCAGCAAGAACATCTGGCTACATCGGAACAGCTTAAGAAGACTATAGAAACACTTGAGAATCAAAAGACACTCAACACCAATCTGGAACAGAGCGTAAAGGATAAGGAACGCGTTTTCAATCAACGCGCGGAACAAGTTTCGCAGAAACTCGCAATGACCGAGGCTTCGCTCCAACGCTCAAATCAGGAACAACAACGATACAAGGAACAAATCTCTTCTCTGAACGAACAAATCGCCCAGAAAGAAAGAGACGAACGCGAGAGAGCAGAACGCGCGCAAGAACAACAGCGTACCTTTTCCGAAAAGATTGAAGGCTACCGATCCGAAATCGAAGAGTTGCGCAGCCAGAACCGACAAAAGGACATGGAAGTCGCAGAATTGCGCAAGCTCTACGAAACACTTCAAAGCGAATCCCAGACCAACGAACAGCAACTAGAGTCATCCATGCTCGACCTGCAAGATAAATATAAGGAACTCATGGCATCCTATGAGCAACTTGAGAAGCAGGCAAACGTCGACAAAACCAGAGCCAATCAACGCTCAGATGAGCTGGAACGTCTGAAACAATCGCTTCTGGAAGAACAGAAAACGCGCCGTTTCAGAGAACAGGCATTAGCCGAGTCCGAAAGCAAGATCGCTAAACTGGAACAAGTTGTTTCCGACCAAAAAGAACAATTGGCCAAACAACGGACAGAATACGAAAACGAAACCCACCATAGGCAAACAATCGAACAAACCATAATCGAAAAAGAAGAAACCATCCGAAACATAAAGCTTCAGATGGAGGAACTACAAGCCCAGAGCGAACAGGAACGCACCCTGGCTCAAGAAACCCAGGAACGCAACCAGAACGAAATCGAAGACTTGTCCGCCCAACACTCCGAATTGCAGGACGAATTGCGCGCCGCAAATCTGAAAATCGAAGAAGTTTTGCAGGATCTCGAACAGCAAAAAGTCATGCAGGAAGACGAGAAGACTCGCGCCTTGCAACACGAGGAAGAACTCAGACTTGAGATTGAGCAAATGCGACAGGAACAGATGGTTCTCACCGGAGAACTGGAGAAAAATGCTCAAGAACGCGAACAAGCCAAAATATTGTACGAAGACGAACAGGAACGAAACCGTCTGCGTATAGAAGATCTTCAACAACAGGTAGAACAACTCCAGCAGGAAAGAGAAGCCATGGCCGTCCGCTTGGAGCAACAGAAAAAGTTCTACGACGAAGAACGCGAACAACGACGCCAACGGGAACTGGAACTCCTGCAACAGAAAAAAACGCTTCAGGATTCCGCAGCGGCAATACGCCAGAAAGATCAACAGATAGCACAACAGAAAAAACTGTACGATGACGAACGAACCCGTTGGCATCATAAGGAAGAAATTCTCACTCGCCGCGTAGAGCAACTCCAACGAGATTGGCGCGAGGCATCAACAAAATTCGAACAATTACAGCGCGAATTGATGCAACAAAAGAAAATGACCCAGAGCGAACAAAATCGGGTTTTGTATGCCAAACAGGAAATCGCGCGCAGATCTATTCGCACAGAGCGGATATCGCGCAGATCCGCAATCGAAAACATTAACGAAGACGAGGCGCTTCCACTCGCTGAAATCGAACAAGAAGCGGAACGCGAACTTAATTCATGGCAACAATCGCGAGAAATATCGTCGCGTTCTGATGAACCGGAAACATACAACGATCGGGTTCCACCCAAAACAAGCTTTCAGGCCAAACCATGGATGAAGCTCAAATAGAACATTCCGAAATTAATTTAAAGGATGCGCACTGTGGATTTACCTCCAAAAAGCCTTGCCAAGATAGCTAAACAACATCTGGAAGCCCACGCGCCGTCGGCAGTTGACCAAAGCCTGTTCAGAGACATTCAGATAGGCAAAGGTTCCCTGCCTGTGCTCGAAGCTTTTCAAGAGTTTTTGGATAACGAGCGCAAACGCATGAGAAACAGACTGTTGTGCCTCGCAGGATTCTTTTTGCTCCTCTTTATTGCCATGTCGGCAATCAGTCTACTGGTCGGAAAAGCGTTAGTGGACAAAGCCCGCAGCGACTTCTCCGACTTTCAGGCCGATGTGAAGGAAATAGAACAAAAGACAATCGGTCTCAACGTCGAAACCAAAAAATTAATATCGCAACTTGAAAAAGAATCGCAGGAATTACGCGTCAATGTTGACGTGTCTCGCACCGATCTGAACAATCAGCTTGAAAAATACAATAGCCAAATCGAGTTATTAGACAAGATGATCAATGATCTCAAAAACGAAAACGAGACTTTGAGAAAAGAGCTCGAAACAACCGAATCACAAATTCCCGAAATCTCTGAAAACGTTCGGGTGGCAATGGAAAAAATTGAGAGCATCCGCGCAAAATCCGTTCAACAGCCGAAACGAATCGAACCGGAAAAGAATACAACCACTGCCACAACCACCGTCAAACCAAGCATGATGCTGTCCATCGTGCCGATGGGACATGAAAATGCCGTTTCCTGGCGCTTGCCTCTGCCATAGTCAAGACCCCGAAACGGATTAATCCGGAATGAAAAGTTTCTGCCCCACTTTGATCGAGTTTGCATCCTTCAGCTTGTTGGCGCTGACAATAGATTTAACCTGCACACCATACGCAGAGGCAATTTCGGAAAGCGTCTGACCTGCCTGCACAATGTGCTCTCGACCTGTCGCCGACATGGACGCGCCTGACGACAAAATTCCAGTGATTTTCTTGCTGAGATTGTCCACAATTTCCTGTTTCATCCCTGCACACTTGGTATCCAGATCCTTCAAATGCTTGCTGACGGAATCTGCATATTGTCCGGCTTCTTCGTCCATCTTGGATTGTTGCCGTTTAAGAGCCGACAATTCTTCATAAATATCCTGCTGCGCGGCCGACAGACCATCAACTTTTTCCTTAAGACGCTGCATGTCTGACTCCAGGCTGTCCAGCATTATGCTCTCACGAGCACGCGCATTATGCCTCTCACCCAGCGTCGAACAGCCTGCAAGTAAAATCGCCGTCAATAAACACATCATGTTTGTTGCCATCTTCATCTTGTCTTGAAACTATCACGAATATACGCCGAAACTCAATAATATTTCAGCGCACGCCACGGTTGTCCTGTAAAAAAGGATCGGTCTTTAGCAACAAACCAGCAGACAGCTTTTCCAGACCAACCTGATTAATCTCCGTTTTGCCTGTCCCGGTTTTCTGCTTGCTCCGATGAATTCGCCCGTTTACTCTCTCATTTATGACGGACGCATGCTATCCACTTTTGTTTGAACCCATATATAAAGACTATATCTGGGGCGGAACCCGTATTGCGAAGTTTTATCGCAGATCCGTGAATAAGACCGTTTGCGCCGAATCATGGGAGATTTCCGACAGACCCGAAGGTATGAGCATTGTCACAAACGGAACAGCAGCCGGGACAACACTTCACGACCTGACCAAATCCATGGGCGTTCGCCTGGTTGGAACATCCTCGCCTTCGCCCGTCTTCCCTCTTTTGATTAAAATTCTCGACGCAAAAGAAAGACTCAGTGTCCAAGTGCATCCAGGCGAAAACACTGCACAAATGCTAAACGCCGTACCAAAAACCGAGGCCTGGTACATTCTGGCAACCGAGCCGGGAGCTATGGTATACGCCGGTTTTACCCCGGGATTAAACAAAAACTCTCTTAAAACCGCCTTGTTAAAAGAGAATATAGAAACTGTCCTGAACCAAATAGCCGTACATGAAGGAGACGTGGTGTTTGTGCCGGGCGGACGAGTTCACTCAATAGCCGAAGGATGCCTGATTCTCGAAGTGCAACAAAATTCGAATACGACTTATCGCCTTCACGACTGGAAGAGATTAACAAATGACGGTCACCCTCGAGAACTGCATATCAAAGAAGCGCTCAACGCAATCAACTGGAACGACAATAAACCTACGCTGCTTAAACCACGCTTGATTCCACATAAAAGCAAAAATCCTGTTTGGGATCTGATTGCATGCTCCCATTTCCAAATCATTCGAATTGACATGGCAAAACCCGACGATGTGTTGAACGACGGCAGAAGTTTTCATGCGCTTTTTGTTACGCGAGGATCCGCCATTGTGAGCCATAACGAACAGGAATACGCCTTGAGCGCCGGAACTTCATGCCTGCTTCCCGCCGCAATTCACAACTATGGATTGCGACCGACATCAACAGGCACTCAGATTCTCCGCATCAGCCTGCCTTAGCAATCCATCACCCGGAATGTACAAAATCATGCGTTTGAAAAATCAAGGGGACACACATCACATTTCATAGAGATGGTCGTCTTTCACCGGATCCGCGCGCTTTTGCGCAATGTCCTTGCCGCCTTTCGCATCAGGAAAAGTAAAAGGCTCTTCAGCTTCAAGCAAATCACCCATTTCGTTCTCGATCGTGTCCGGATCATCTCCTGATTCGAGACGTCCTAGCGCATGCTCAATTCCATTACCAAATTTCATTCCAGTCATGTCTGAAAATTTCCGCATAAGCTTGACCGCGCCGTGAACATCATTGTCCCCAATTTTCGCGGCCTCATTCGCTAAAACATTGATCGCGCTTTCCATTTTCCGATCATCAATTGGAAAATCCTCAGTGTTTTCGTTATTCCCACCCCTGCTTCCAAAAGAAAATGACGACACCTGACGCTCCAGTTTCTTACGCCCGCACCTGGGACATAACGGACGTTTCGAGGTATTAACGCTCTTCGAAAAAAAATTAAATATCATGTGACAATCGGGACAGTAGAACTCATAAATAGGCATTTCTGAGATCACTCCTTTCTTTATTGATCGCACACACGCTCAAGCAAGCTAACCAGTTCGTTTGCGGCATCACGCGATTGGCCAACATGTGCAAATGCGTTTTTCATGTCGGCTAAAAGCTTACTGTCATGCATTCTGCAATGAAGATATTCCACCAGCTTATTAACCGAAAGGTCATCCTGTTCCATCATATCCACCCCTCCTTTTGCGACCATTTCATTGGCGTTGGCAACCTGATGATTGCGAATCGCCGTCGGCAAAGGAATCAACAACGCTGGCACGGCAAAAGCCGATATTTCCGCGCATGTTGATGCTCCCGCTCTAGCAATCACAAAATCGGCGGAAACATATGCCCTCGCCATTTCAGAGCAAAACCCATACACTACACTTGTAATTCCTTGCTTATCATACCTGCGACGCACCATATCCTCATCCTGACGACCGGCCAAATGCACAACCTGTAACTCCAATCCGGCCTCTTGCAATCTACATACCGCCGTTGAAACCAGTTCGTTGAGAAAATGCGCCCCCTGACTGCCGCCCGTTACCAAAATAGTGAAAACATCCGACGGCAAAAGCCGTTCCGCCGACCGATTGAGCACTTCACGGCGAATTGGAAAACCTGTAACCACTACATCACGATGCTTGATATAATTTTTAGCCGACTCAAACGACACGGCGACCGCCTTTGCCGAACCAGAAAGAAACGACACTGCGCGACCGGGAACAGCATTGGCCTCATGCAAGACCGATGGAACACCAAAACTGCGCGCCGCCAGAATCGGAGCAACAGAGGCGTAGCTTCCCATACCCAACATAATATCCGGTCTGTTACGCGACATTATCCGACGACACTGCCAGACCGCTCTGCCCATTTCAAACACGGCTCCAAGCCTTTTCAACCCGGACGCGGATAGTCCTTCAGCTTGCACCAGTTGCACCGGACCGTCCCAACCGGCTATGCGACTGGATTCGATTGCTTTACCGACAAGCCAAAGCGTAACCTCGTGCCCCCGCTCCATAAGCGCTTCAGCCGTAGCCAGGCCCGGGAAGATGTGCCCACCAGTACCGCCGCACGCAATACCAACTCTCATTTCCGCCACCACCATTTCTTCATCACACAATGACCGGATCAAATTACTACAAATATAAAACAAACATCCGTCGTGTTGAAACAACTGAATTCGAATGATTCATTCTAAAACATCAGTTTCAGATTGTCGGGTCAAGCCATTTCATGATATGTAAAAACGATACGATTCATGAAAATACCCGGATTCAGCATACTTGAGAAAATTGGCGAAGGTGGTATGGCCACGGTTTGGAAGGCACACCAAGTCTCTCTTGACCGCATTGTCGCAATCAAAATCCTCAATCCCAATATCGCTTCCGATGAAAATGAGGTCATTGAATTTATCAACGAAGCCCGATCTGCAGCAAAAATCAAGCATCCAAACATCATCCAGATTTACGATGTCGCCAAGGCCGGAGGACGCTACTATTTCGTCATGGAATATGTTGCCGGCGATACCGTGGCGCAGATACTCAAAAAGAAAAACCGCATCCCCCAAAAAGATGCAATCAAAATCGCGCGATGTGTCGCCGAAGCGCTACAAAACGCCTGGAACAATTTCCGAGTAATACACAGAGACGTCAAACCTGACAACATAATGATTGATGCAGACGGCACTGTGAAGCTCGCCGATCTTGGCCTGTCAAAAAGAATGGCGGACCCTGCAACTCTTTCCACAATGACGCAAACCAATACAATTGAAGGAACGCCCAACTATATGTCTCCCGAATCCGTACAGTGTTCGAATAAACAGGATTTCCGAGCCGACATTTACAGTTTGGGAGCAACGCTTTATCACATGGTCACCGGAAACATTCCTTTCGCAGGGCTTGATTTCATGCAGGTAATGCAAAAACACTTGGATAGTACGCTGCCTAATCCCACAACGATAATACCAGGCATTACGCTTGCAACATCATCGTTAATATCTCGAATGATGATGAAACAGCCGGAAGACAGGTTTCAAAGTTGGGAAGAAACAATTTTAGCAATGAAACGGGCAACAACCGGCAGAGTGATTTTATCAACTCAACGCCATTCCGCATCAAGCACAATTGAACCTATAAAACCACGCAATGCCCCGTCAACAACACGTAATATCAAGACGCCCCAACAGATAAATACCACGATCCCGATCTGGATTCATCCGGCAGCGCTTTTGCCAATCTTGCTTTGGTGGTTCGGACTGGGATTCGCGCTTACCCGCCTTCCGCCCGCCACAGCTTACATGCCGGTTCAAACCATACACCGGCGCGCTCCAGTGAGTTCCAGCCCCGCTCCTGCCGCCAAGGCACAGCGTCAAATCGTAGCTCCGCAAGAAGATTCGGAAAACAACATAGACACCGTTCAAACAACTAACGACGATGCCAATCTGGCCGCAATCAAAACCGAATTGGCACAGCATATGTATTCACACGAATTTACGTTGGCAAAGGCAATTATTGATAATGAACTCGAATATGTATATTCGGCCGACGCAGAATCGGAACTCAATCTTATTAAGAAAATAATAGACGACGTATCCAGAATAAACGATACCATCGAACTCGCTTTCAGAAAAAAAATCGGCGAGAAAGTAAAAATCGTAAACGCCGGAAAGGAGTATTGGGTTAGGATTAAAAACGTTTCCGCCGGAGAGGTCACAGCAACTATGGATGTAAAAATCGGATCGAGGTTCGGAACTAAAACCGTGACTTTCGC
The DNA here is from genome assembly GCA_016934225.1 of Lentisphaerota bacterium. Lineage (GTDB taxonomy): Bacteria > Verrucomicrobiota > Kiritimatiellia > UBA8416 > JAFGTH01 > JAFGTH01. The sequence continues at coordinate 13,011 of JAFGTH010000092.1, forward strand.
TATATCTCAACTGGATCCCATCGAACGCAGTAAATGGCTGGGAGATCCGATAACCGTGGCGGACCATGTGCAGAAATTAATCCTGCATCTTGAGGCCGGTGATTTTGATACCGCCAAAACACTCTCCGCAAAATGCGGTTATCTGTCAGATGCATTCGTGGCACTTATCGAAAATAATTAATTACATAATTTCTGATTTGCAGGGTTGAACGCAACGATCATGAAAGCTGCCGATTCACATGATTCCGGCTTGAAAAGAAAAGCCGCTTTGCTCCGGAAAGAAATTAACCGACATAATCATCTCTATTATGTGCAGGCAAAACCGGAAATATCCGACCGGGATTATGATCTTCTCTATGCAGAACTGGAAACTATTGAACGCGCACATCCGGAACTCATCACCGCAGATTCACCAACCCTCCGGGTCGGCGGCGCGCCTTTGAACGAATTCTCAAGCATTCAACATGTTGTGCCCATGCTCAGTCTCGATAAAACTTTTACAAAAGATGATGTTCGTGAATTTCATTCCCGAATGTTAAAAATGC
>JAFGTH010000093.1 GCA_016934225.1 Lentisphaerota bacterium
AGGAAACAGATAAGATCGCCCGGCTTGTCGAAGGCATTTTGAAGACGGATGTGCCGGAAGCCATAATAACCAGTGTGCGCATCGGTAGCAGCGGCAGCCCGTTTAGCGGAGCCTCGGGTTCGCATGTTATATCGGCAGGAGCGCGTCTTGTGCCGAAAGATCAGCGGAAACGATCGGCTTTCGATATTGTTCAAACAGTGAGGACCAGAGTCCAAAAACTGCCGGGTGTGATAAAAACCGACGTTTACGCCGGCAATCCCATGGAAAGAATGGTTACCGGAACCGGCGGGAAAGCCATTCAGATTGAAGTGATAGGCAACTCTTTTGAAGAAACCGATGAAGTAGCCGTGCGTTTGAAGAAAATACTGGAGAACATACCAGGAACGGTTGACGTTAGTGTGTCGCGTGATATGCGACAGCCGGAGCTCATGGTGCGCGTGGATCGCGAAAAGGCGGCCGCGCTCGGATTGAATATTCAAACCATTGCCGGCACGTTAAACACGGCACTGACAGGCACTACCGCGACACGTTACCGTGAGAAAGGCGAATCGTACGACATTAATGTTCGTTTTATAGAAGAATCGCGGGCCGAACCGGAAGATCTTCGGAATATCATGGTGGTTTCTCCTTTCAACGGTCGCCAGATCCGACTTGACAGTTTTGCCACGGTGGTGGAGGAGACCGGTCCGGTAAGTATAGAAAGACAAAACCGCGAACGAATTTTGCGGGTCGAATGCAACTCACACCAACGGTCATCAGGAGAGATCATTGCCGACATACGGCATGAACTTGACAAGATTTCGATTCCATCCACAGTTACGGTTAAAGTCGGCGGTATCGCCGAAGAACAGGCTGAAGCTTTCGCTGATCTGCGATTGCTGTTGTTGTTGGGCATAGCGCTGGTGTACATGGTTATGGCAGCGCAGTTCGAGTCTCTGCTTGATCCGTTCATTGTAATGCTGGCGGTTCCATTCACATTTACAGGTGTAATTTTAGGTTTCGTAATCACGCATACGACATTAAGCGTAATTACATACCTGGGCATTGTGATGCTGATGGGTATTGTTGTGAACAACGCCATTGTATTGATAAGCTACATCAATGTATTGCGGGCGCGCGGCATGGCTGTACATGAAGCGATTACCACCGGCGGCAAAGATCGGCTTCGTCCGGTGTTAATGACGACATTTACAACGATAGGCGGATTTTTGCCGCTGGCTTTTTCGCGCGGACAGGGGTCTGAAACATGGCAACCATTGGGAATTACCATGGTCAGCGGTTTGTTGGTATGTACCGTTATTACGATGCTGTTTGTGCCTGTTATGTATTCCTTGTTTGAGGAACACCGCAGGCGCGGCCGCAAGAAGAATACAGGGTTCGTTCCGGCTGGAGGGAAGTTATGAATCTGAAAATGATCATTGTATCCTACAATGCGGCAATAGATGACGATCTTATGGATGTGATGTCGGCTGTTGGCATGGTGAATTTCACGAAATTTTCTGAGGTCTACGGCAAGGGTCAGACATCCGGAATTCACGACGGCAGCGATGTTTGGCCAGGCATCAACAACGTATTGCTGGCAGTTGTTTCAGAAGAAGTCGCCGATCGCGCGCTTGAAGCCGTGCGGGATTTGAGAAAAAAACTGGGTAATGAAGGCGTAAAAGCCTTCATCCTGCCGGTTGAAGCTGTCTCGTGACAAGTGTTGTTGGTTGAAACCGGAGCAACCTGCCGGAAGGCAGTACGGGAAAGAAGCGGCGGTAGAACTCTTCGGTAGTTTTATTATCCTGTCAAAATTCTCTAAAATGCCGGATTTGATCGGTTAATTAACGAATTAGCGCATTGTAGACAGGTTGGCGGACTAACAATAGCCCGCTTATTTCATGACACTGATGTATTTCTCAGGCGGTTTGATTTCTTTTTATGGGATGTATTTGAGTTCGCAGGCGAAAAACACACTGATCCGTCGGTTTTCTTATTGACGCACGGTTCAAAAAAGCCTACAAATTGCGATTAAGTTGCGGGCACGAGGCGTATCAATAGGTGTTTCGCGCAGGATGGGGAGAAGTTGAATGAAGAATATAACGAGGCTGATTGTATCAGCATTTTGTTCTATTTTCGTAATGGGGTCTGTCGGTGCATTTGCTGTAGAGGGCACCCTTGTCAAGTTTTCTGTAGACGCCGGTATGAACATAACAGACAACCGTGATTCCGATCTGACTCAAAAAAGCAATGTGGATATTTACTTAAGGCCAAAAGTTGACGTTGACATGGATCTTCAGTCTGCATTGATCGGTTTCTATTATAAGCCCACTTATCGTCATAGAACCAACCCCAGAGACGGCATACAAAATGCCAACGAGCTGCATCATGATCTCAATGCGAGTCTGGATATGAATATTCAGCGCATGAAATTGAAATTTGAGGATCGTTTTGCTTTAACAGATGACCCGGCGATTCAAAACGAGAACGGATTGCGACGTGAAGACGCAAGCTATGTTATGAATCGCATGGCAGCCGGTGCGACTTATGCATTTACGCGTCGTTCAAATATTGAAGCGTCGCTCAAGAACATGATAAAGCGTTACACAGATTCTTCGCGCGAATTGTCCAATGAAGATCGGACGGGAACCGATGTGATGTTCTGGCGCCAAATGGCCAGATCCTGGGGTATGCTTGCAAGAATGGATATTAGCAAATTCAACTATGGCAGTACGAATGAAGTTGACCGCGGCTTTCTGGATATTGGCGCTGGCGTGGGCGGCGAAATTGTTATGAGCAAGACACTGCGCGCGAGCATCCGGCATGGTTGGAAGTTTTTGGATTATGACGATAGCGATTTCAGTTCATCGCTGTCTCCATACTTTGACATCTCAATGCAGTTTGCTCCAATACCGAAGACCTTATTGAACGGAGGCTTGGCCTATGAGCTCCGCGAATCGGATGTGTATCCCTATGCATCGCAGCAATTTACCGATCTGTATGCCAAATTTGTCGTAGAACTCGGCGGTAATTGGACTATAGGCGCTTTTGGCCGTTATCGTCAGGGCAGCTATGATGCCGATACGGCGCCGGCAACGTCAAGCGATCCAAGTTATGTTACGCCGGTGGATGGGTTGGAAAGGGGGCGAATGGTTGGCGCGGAGGCCACTTTCAAACTAAACAACATGTCTTCTTTCAAGTTTGTTCAGAGCTACGAGAACGTGAATTCCGAGGTGCGCGAATCCTTTGTCAGAAACTCAGCCGATCTGATGTTCGCGATGCAGTTTTAGATCGCGCGTATAGCGCCTGATCAGCTTGTCTGATTAACGGCGGTAAGACTTCCATTTCAAAGATGCGGCTTGGTGCAAAAGGATCAAATTTTGTGATAAGAAACGGTTTCTTGCCTGAAAATCATGAAAACCTTGAAGATTGTTTGGGCTTCGTATCTTTTATGCTCTTTATGGTGAGCAGTTGTCGGATTGCATTGTGCAAGGGGTGTCTTACTCATGGCCGAATCCCATGATACGCTACATTTTCTCGACTACTGGCGGGTTGTTAATTCTCGCAAGGAAGTAGTTATGGCAGTGGCGCTCGTGGTAATTCTCACGGGCATTCTCATTTCCAGCATGATGCCGAAGGTCTATATGGCGTCGGCCATCGTGCAAGTTAAGGAAGACACTCCGGTTCTCGACGTGTTTCGTCAAGCAGTACACCGATATGATCCTCTCTATCTGAGAACTCAGTTTGAGCTTATTCAATCGCGTCCGGTTATTGAGG